>CAMBXY010000013.1 GCA_945871945.1 Bordetella parapertussis | reverse complement strand
CAACAGTACGACAAAGACAACAAGGATTACCGCAAGGAATGGAAGCTTGACGCCAGTGCCGACAAACAGTTGCAGGTTGAGGTCGACAAAGGTATAGAAAACGCAGAGCGTTGGTATGACCGCTTGGATAAAAAGCAAAAAGCTTTGGTCAAACAACTGGCCAAAGACTCACAGTATGACCAGCAAAAAAGTTGGGGTGAACGCATCAGGCGTCAGCAAGACACGGTAAGCACCTTGGAACGCATTGCTAAATCTCAGCAGGGCTTGGCTTGGTCACAACAAGAGGTCACTGCATTGCTCAACCGAAGTTTGCTGAATTCTCCCGATGAAACTTATCGGGCTTATGTCGAGATGCGCAAAGACATCAATTGCGAAGCGGCGGCCCAGTTGCACACCACCACCACTGCAGCGCAAAGAGAATTTATGGTGAAAACGCTCAAGGCTTATGAGGCTGATTTGCGCGGCTTAGCCAAAGTCAAACCCTCTTGATTCAGTTCTAAAGTTCCACCCATTGCACGCTCAGTTCATCGCCTGGAAAGCGCGGCCATGGCTCCAACACCACATGCTGAGAAAAATCCACCTGCAAGGTTTGACCATCTGTCAAAAATATATCGGGATTGGCTTTATCCAACTGACCCACCAACGTAACCCAAGCGCGTCCATGGGCAACCTCCAATGTGTGTGGCTTGTCTGAGCGAAATGACACTGCTTGTGTGATCAATAACAAATTGCGATGCAAGGTTTCCATCAGCTTTACCTTTTGGGGAGTCGGTAGTGAAAGCGGATGATCAACCAAGCGTACTCGACTTGTCCAATGCAAATTTACCTCGCGATTGATGCGCTTAACGCAACCCTATTAGTTAACCAGCACGTTAAGCTTGACGCATGTCCCATATGCGCACCCGCCCCTTATCCGTCGGTTATTTGCGTTGTTTCGAAGTCACGGCTCGACTGATGAACTTTCGCGCTGCCGCTGAGGAACTGGCGCTCAGCCAATCTGCAGTCAGCAGGCAGATTCAATCGCTGGAAGACGAGTTGGGCATGGTTTTGTTTTTACGTCATACCCGTTCGGTCGGGTTAACCGAAGCAGGCATTGTTTTGTTTCGGTCAGTATCCACAATGCTGAGCCAATTGGACCTCACTGTTCAACAAATTCGGCATTCGGTTTTGCGCCAATCCATTGCTGTCACCACCTTTGCCTCTTTTGCGTCGATGTGGCTGATTCCCCGTTTGGCAAGTTTTCAGAAGCTTCATCCTGACATTGATATCCGCATTGACGCGAGCGACAAACCTGTGGATCTCAGCGTTTCAGATATCGACATCGCCATTCGTTATGGCCCTGCGACGCGTATGCCGACAGGTGCTGTCCGCTTGTTTGGCGACCAGCTGGTCGCAGTTGCCAGTCCACTGCTTTTGAAACAAGAGGGCGGTATTCAAACGGCTGCTGACTTGTCGCGGTTCACACTGATAGAAGCCAGTGATATCCAGCCATCGCATCTCAACTGGTTAACCTGGCGTCATTGGCTCACCGCACAAGGTGTACAAGGCTTGCAACCTGTTCGCTGGTTACATTTCAACTATGCCTACCAAATGGTCCAAGCGGCTTTGAATGGACAAGGCATTGTGCTTGCACGCCCTGCCTTGATTGCAAACAGCCTGGCGAGTGGCGAGTTGATTGAAGTTCTTCAGGGTGGGCGCAACGATTCACATATGGCCTATTGGTTACTGATCAACCCCAGTCAAGCGCCCAGTGAACAAGTTAAAGCATTTTGTGAGTGGGTGATAGCCCAAGCCAATGAAACCCAAACAGTGACAGGCGAAAGCTAAGTTAGGCACAATCGAAGTTGCGTAGAAAAGAACTCATTCTTCAAAGGGGCTCGCATGGCTTTAACGACGGTTTGGTGGTTGCTTGCCGGTGGTTTGGTTGGCGTTGAGTTGCTCACCGGTACTTTTTATTTGTTGATGCTGTCTTTGGGCGCAGCCGCTGGGGGACTGGCCGCTTACGCTGAGTTGAGCCTGAATTGGCAAATGGTGGTCGGCGCTGGCGTGGGCGGCTTGGCTGTGACCGCCTGGCATCTGAAAAATGCCCGGCGTCAGGCGCTCTCTGAAGTTTCCAGCAACCCCCATATTCATTTGGATGTGGGCGAGTCGGTCCAGGTGACCGAATGGGACGCCCAAGGCTTGGCCTTGGTCAAGCACCGTGGTGCTCAGTGGACAGCTCTGCTGACGCCCGGTCAGACGCACACCACAGGCACGCATCGAATTGTTGAGATGGTCGGCAACCGCTTGGTGATCGAAAAAATTTAAATTCACACTATCAGGAAATATCATGGAAATCGCTATTCTTTTTGTCGTCATCGTCACGCTCTTCATAATCAAAACCGTCAAAGTGGTACCGCAACAAAACGCCTGGGTGGTCGAGCGTTTGGGTAAATACCATGCCAGCTTGACACCCGGACTGAACTTTGTCGTTCCATTTGTGGACAACGTGATTCAAAAGCACAGCCTTAAAGAAATCCCTCTGGATGTGCCCAGTCAAATTTGCATCACCCGTGACAACACCCAACTGCAAGTGGATGGCATTTTGTATTTCCAAGTTACCGATCCTAAATTGGCCAGTTATGGCTCGTCCAACTACATCGTGGCCGTGACCCAACTGGCACAAACCAGCTTGCGTAGCGTGATTGGCAAATTGGAATTGGACAAAACATTTGAGGAGCGGGACATCATCAACGCCCAAGTCGTGGCCGCCATCGACGAGGCCGCCTTGAACTGGGGTGTGAAGGTCTTGCGCTACGAGATCAAAGACCTGACGCCGCCCAAAGAAATTTTGCATGCCATGCAATCGCAAATTACCGCTGAACGCGAAAAGCGCGCTTTGATTGCGGCCTCAGAAGGGCGTCGCCAGGAGCAAATCAATATTGCCACCGGCGAAAGAGAGGCGTTCATTGCCCGCTCAGAAGGCGAGAAACAAGCGGCGATCAACAAAGCCCAAGGTGATGCCGCTGCCATCACCGCCATGGCCGACGCCACCGCCCATGCCATTGAACGAATAGCATCGGCCATTCGACAACCCGGTGGTGAGCAAGCAGTGCAGTTAAAAGTGGCCGAGCAAGCGGTAAATGCCTACAGCAAGGTGGCTGCAGAGTCCAAGACCACCTTGATTATTCCTGGCAACATGAGCGAAGTTTCTGGTTTGATTGCCAGTGCCATGAAAATGGTCAACACAACAAAAACGTGACAGGCGAAAGCTAAGTTAGGCAGATTAGGTAAACCCGTTTTCTAAAGTGGCAATAACCTCTTGGGCAAACGCGTCGTAACTGAGGGGTCCTTGGGGTCTGAGCCATGTGAAGGTCCAGTTGATCATGCCGAACAACATCATGGTCAACGGTATTTTGTTGTGCACAGTCACCCGTTGTGGGTAGGCTTGGCTCAACATATCGCCCAATGCACTCACCACTTGGCGCTGCCGCTCCACCACCAAAGCGCGCTGCTCCATACTCAGGAACTGGGTGCTGTGCAACAAAGCAATATGCCTGGTGGCGGAGCTTTCATAGGTTTGTAAAAACCGCTTGACCAAGCTGTGCACAAGCTCTTTGGGACTGCTCTTGGATTGGGCTCCTTGGCTTTGAACCTCAGCCACCAACTCCAGCAAAAGTTGGGTGTACCTATCAAGCAAGTCAAAAAGAATCGCTTGCTTGCTGTCGTAGTAATGGTAGAGCCGTGCCTTAGAGGTACCTAAAGCCGTGGCTAAATCGTTCATGCTGGCAGCCGGATAAGACGAAGCCGCAAAGCAGTTAGCAGCTACCTCCAAAATCTCTTCGCGCTTGAGGTCGTGGCTTGCAGATTTAGGTCGCGCCATCCAACACCCTTAAGACATGGGCCAGACCACACCGTTTTCATTCAACAAGGCATTCAAGGCCACGTCATGCGGCTCTGGAACGAAGTCAGACAAAAAGCCATGCGTAAAGCCCAAACCCACGGTATATGGTTTGGGGTTTATTTGATTCAAAGTGCGGTCATAAAAACCACCGCCATAGCCCAAACGATAACCGCCTGGCCCATAACCCACACAAGGCACAAACAGCAATGTAGGTTGAATGAGCGCGGTGTCTTTGGGCTTGGGGATGTTGTAGGCATCCTCCTCCATGGCGCAGCCAGGGTACCAAGAATGAAAGCTCAAGGTTTTGGTTTGTTTGTCCATCACGGGCAAACCAATGAGACGGCGAACAGGGTGATCTAACAGCTCACCGTCTTCTTTCCATCTGTGCAAAGCGGGCAGAGGATCAAACTCTCCCTTGATGGGCCAATAAGCACCAATCACGGTGTGGGGTTGATCAAACAACCAAATACGCATGACTCGTTGCAGCAAATCTGCACGACGCTCACGGTCTGGCATTTGCAGTCTGGTTTGAATCAGTTCTTGGCGAAGGGCTTTTTTGTCCATGGGAGAATCCAAGCATCCTATTAGTTGATTGATTGTGTCATGCCTCCAAAGTTACTTCGGTTTGCCTGTTGCGCCCTCTTATGGGGCTGCATGATGACCGCAGAGGCTGGCGACGCGGTCATTATTGACATGTCACAAGCTTTTCAAAAAGCAGATCGCAAAAAACTAACGGCCTTGCTCCCTCAGGCCAAAGGCCATTTACTAGAACCTTGGGCGGCATTTTGGGAGTTGCGAGTGCGCTTGGGTGACGCCAGCGACACCGAAGTTAAAAATTTTTTGCAGCGCTATACCGGCACCTACCAAGAAGACAGGATGCGTAACGACTGGCTGCTGCTTTTGGGCGAGCGTCGCGAATGGACTCAGTTTGAGCGCGAATATGCGCTTTACCGCATGCGCGACGACAAGGAAATTGAGTGCTATGCACGTTTGCTTGAAGTTCAACAAAAAGACTTGAATCTGGGCTCCTCGGCTATTGAGGAAATTCGTCGCACTTGGCTGAATATGCGTCAGGCCGATGAGGGCTGTACCTATGCGGTTTCTCAATTACTCAAACAACATAAATTCAATCCTGAAGATGTTTGGCTCAAGGCCCGTTTGTCTGTAGAGAACAATCGCAAAGTGCCTGCCCGCGAGGCTTTAAAACTTGTCTCCGAGCACAGCTCGGCCCTGCTGGATGAACTCTTTGCCAATGGGCCTCGGTTTTTTTCTCAGCGTGCAGCCAGCCTAGGGTCTGAGTCTGCCGAGTGGATGACCTTGGCGTTGATCAAAGCCGCCAGTTCAGACCCAGATAACGCCATCAAACTTTTGCAAAGCAAGTCGGCGTCCCCTTTGAACAACGAGCAAAAGCGGTGGGCATGGGGAGTGTTGGCCAAGCAAGCCGCACAACAGTTTGATGACAAAGCCTTGGACTACTTTGCCGTGGCTGGCAACGCGGCGCTGAGTGACGATATCTTGGCTTGGAAAGTACGTGCTGGTTTGCGTGCTGGCAAAACACCTGCTTGGGCTGTGATTCAATCGGCCGTCGACGCCATGAGTCCTGCTGCGCAAAAAGACCCCGCTTGGGTTTACTGGCGGGCGCGTGCATGGATGGGCCAACAAGCTGCGGGATCTGCCCCTTCAGAACAAGCCTTGGCCGCATTGCAAAGCATTGCGGGAGCACAAGGTTTTTATGAACAACTGGCCAGCGAAGAATTGGGCAAAAAAATCGCCGTCCCGCCCAGACCTTTGCCGCCACAATCCCAAGAGATGGCAGCCGCCAAAGCCAATCCTTTGCTGCAACGTGCCATCTACGCCATCAAAATGGGTTTACGCCCAGACGGTGTTCGAGAGTGGAATTACGCCACCGGGCTGGTTGACAGCGCGGGGCAACGCGGCCGTCTGAATGAGCGCGAACGATTGGCTGCTGCGCAGCTGGCGTGTGACCAAGCGATTTGGGACCGGTGCATCAACACCAGCGAACGCAGCGTACAAATGGACGCGGTGCAGCGTTACCCCATGCCCTTCAAAGATGATGTGGTGCAAGCCGCCAACCGCATCGGGCTCAGCCCGGCTTATGTGTATGGTTTGATCAGACAAGAAAGCCGCTTCATCTTGGACGCCCAATCCAGTGTGGGCGCAAGTGGCTTGATGCAAATCATGCCAGCCACCGCAAAGTGGACGGCCAAAAAAATAGGCTTGAAAAATTTTCGGCTTGAACAACTGCAACAACGCCAAACCAATATTGCCATTGGCACCAATTACCTCAAAATGGTTTTAGATAATTTTCAAGGCTCTATGCCCATGGCTGCTGCGGCCTACAACGCAGGCCCCAGCCGTCCTCGCCGTTGGCGCAATGGCCCCGTCATGGAAGGTGCTGCTTGGGCTGAGTGCATACCCTTTAGCGAAACCAGAGACTATGTGAAAAAAGTCTTGGCGAACACCACCATCTACGCAGCTTTGATACACAGTGAACCGCAATCCCTCAAGGCCAGACTGGGTGTGGTGGGTCCTCGCGACAGCAATGGGCCTGAGGAAAATGCCGAACTTCCCTAGGGCGTTTGCTCTTCTTGGGTTTGCTGCAAAGACCACATTTGGGCATAACTGCCTTGTGCCAAAAGCAGTTGTGCATGGGTTCCTTGCTCCACAATTTTCCCCGCCTCAAGCACAATGATTTCGTGGGCATCAACCACGGTCGATAAGCGGTGAGCAATAACCAAGCTGGTTTTATTGCTGGCCGCCTCACGCAATTGCGCTTGAATGGCGCGTTCATTGCTGCTGTCGAGCGCCGAGGTGGCTTCATCAAAAATCAGAATAGGTGGGTTTTTTAACAACGTGCGTGCAATCGCCACGCGCTGTTTTTCTCCCCCTGACAACTTCAAGCCACGCTCGCCAACCATCGTCTCATAGCCTTGTGGCGTCGACGCAATAAAGTCATGGATACACGCGTCCCGTGCGGCTTGCTCAACCTCCTCACGCGAGGCCGCGGGCCGTCCATAGGCAATGTTGTAGTAGACCGTGTCATTGAATAACACGGTGTCTTGCGGCACGATGCCAATGGCTTGTCGCACGCTGGATTGGGTCAGCCTGTTTATTGGATGTCCATCAACTCTGATCACCCCTTGCTGAACATCGTAAAACCGAAACAGCAAGCGAGCCAACGTGGATTTACCCGAGCCTGAGGGCCCCACAATCGCCACGGTCTTGCCCGCAGGAATTTGAAAACTCAGGCCCTGAAGAATCGGTCTGTCCGCTTCATAAGCGAATTGAATATTTTCAAATACAACGCTGGGCGGGTTGGCCAGTTTCAGAACTTGTGCACCAGGCAAATCTGCCACTTCCCGCTCTTTTTCCAGCAATGTGAACATCCGGTCTAAGTCGGTCAAGCTTTGCTTGATTTCGCGGTAAATCACGCCTAAAAAACTCAAGGGTATATAGAGTTGAATCATGAATGCGTTAATCATCACCAAGTCACCCAAGGTCAGATGGCCATCGACCACGCCTTGTGTGGCTCGCCACAACATGGTGACCAAGGCTACGGCAATGATGATTTGCTGGCCTATATTCAAAGCACTCAAGGAGTTTTGTGCTTTGATGCGTGCGCGGCGCAATTTATCGAGTTTTTGGTCGTATCTTTTGGCTTCAAATGCCTCATTGCCAAAGTACTTCACAGTTTCATAGTTGAGCAATGAATCAATCGCACGTGTGTGGGCGCTGGAATCAAACTCATTGACTTGCTTGCGAAACTGGGTGCGCCACTCGGTCACCACCACAGTGAAATAAATATACAGACCCAAGGCGCACAAAGTGATGATGGCGTACCACTTGTCAAACTGCACGCCCAAAATTGTCAAGACCAACAGCACTTCGATCAAGGTCGGCACGATGCTGTAGAGCGAGTAGGCGATGAGAGACTCAATGCCTTTGACGCCTCTTTCAATGTCGCGGCTCATGCCACCGGTTTGACGCTCCAAATGAAAACGCAAACTCAGCTCATGCAAATGCGAGAAGGTTTGCAAAGCAATGGTGCGTGCCGCACCCTGGGTGGCTTTGGCGAAAATCAACTCGCGCAGTTCGGTGAATGCAGACACCGACAAGCGAAGCATTCCATAGCCCAGCAGCAAAGCCACAGGCACCACCAATAAAACCTGCGCACCCGTTGGCTGGGGCGTCATGCTGTCGATCAAATTTTTCAACAAAATGGGAACACCCACATTGGAAAGTTTGGCACCCACCATGAACGACAAAGCGGCCATCACACGCCATTTGTATTCCCACAAATAGGGAAATAAGCGCTTGAGGGTTTGCCAATCTGACACGGGTGCTGCAGGGGCAGCAGCTTGGATCTCAGGCGTTGAAGAGACAGCAGAAGGGCGCATACAGCACAATAGCCTTGGAATGAACAACCAAGGATTGTGCCTGTGACCGATAACCTCGACCTGCGCTTTACTGTAAAAGCCCTGCCTACCGACCAAGAGCTGGTGCTCAAAGTCATTCCCATGCCCGCCGATTGCAATGCCAATGGCGATATTTTTGGCGGATGGGTGATGGCCCAGGTGGACTTGGCCGGTGCGGTTTTGCCAGCGCGTTATGTGAATGGTCGCTTAGCCACGGTAGCGGTGAATGAATTTATTTTCAAGCAACCGGTGAAGGTGGGTGATATTTTGAGCTTCTTCAGCACCATCACCCGTGTTGGCAATACCTCCATCACCGTCAAGGTGGAGGTGTTTGCCGAGCGCTTTACCTTGCAAGGTACTTATTTGAAAGTGACTGAAGCCACAGTGACCTATGTGGCGATTGATGCCCAGGGAAAACCTAGGCAGATTCAACACAAAGAAGCTTAAGGGCTAGGCTTTTTGTTTTAACTAGTTGAATACAGGTTTGCGTTTTTCCATGAAAGCGCTGAACGCCTCAATGGCCGCAGGTTCTTTGAGCATGCGGGCAAACACCAAGCCTTCTTGCTTGATGCGGTCCAAGACCTGCGGCGTGAGATCCGCCTTCATCAAGCGCTTGGTTTCCATCAAGGAAGACATTGGTTTGGCGGCCATTTTGCGGGCTTGCTGTTGCGCGTATGCATTGACTTCGGTGGGTGGCAATACCCTGCTGACCAAGCCCATTTCTAAAGCCGTCTCGGCCAAAAACGGCTCACCCAAGAGCAGCGCCTCGGCGGCTCGTTGGTAGCCCATGAGTTGCACCGCCAGCAGGCTGGAGCCAGCCTCAGGACACAAACCCAAATTCACAAAGGGCATGGAAAAAGCCGCGTTGTCCCCTGCATAAACCAAATCGCAATGAAGCAACATGGTGGTGCCTATGCCCACCGCAGGACCACAAACTGAAGCGATCAAAGGTTTGGGGAAGAGGGCAAGACCGCGCAAAAAACGAAACACGGGCGAGTCTTCGCCCGATGCAGGTTGTTTTAAAAAGTCAGCAATGTCATTTCCCGCACTGAACACAGTTTCGTGGCCTTGCATCAGCACCACTTTGGTTTGTGAATCGGCTTGAGCCGAATCCAAAGCTTGTGCCAACTCCGCGTACATGGCCGAGGTGAGAGAATTTTTTTTCTCAACCCGGTTGAGGGTAAGCGTTAAAACACCGTTTTCGAAGTGAGACAAGATGGGGTTCATGTTTGTGACAGCTGGGTGGGTTAATTACTCGACACGATTCCAAAATTGGGTGCGGTAGATGGGCCCAATATAGCCACGCACTTGCAATCGCTTTCCGCCATCTATGGGAACAATTTTCACGGTGTAAACCTTGCCGTTTGTGGGGTCGAGGATTTTTCCGCCCCCCGCCCATAGATTCTCTTCGGGTTTGCCATCGCGCTTGAGTCCGCGAATGATTTCCATGCCAATGATGGGCTGACCTTTGCGGTCATCCGCGCATTTGTCACAGTTGGGTTTGGCATTCGGGTCTTCTTTGAGGGAGCGCACCACGGAACCAATGAGCACACCCTCTTTTTCAACAATGCGCACTTCACCTTTGGGTTGGTTGGTCTCATCGTCTAAGGTGTGCCACAGGCCCACCGGCGTCATTTGTGCAAAAGCGGCAGCGCTTGTTAAGGAAAGTAAAGCAAAGAATTTTTTAATCATCAGTGTCTCCTTGGGTGGGTGGTTTTAAGAAAAAACTTCTGTGGCGTCCATCATGACGGCGCTTCCAGCGCGTGCAGTTTGCATCAAACTTGCTGTTTCTGGTAATAACTTTGCAAAATAAAACCTTGCGGTTTGGACCTTGGCTTTGTAGAACGGATCTCGGTTGCCTTCTGCGATTTTTTGCAAGGCCACTTTGGCCATGCGAGCCCAAAAATAGGCAAACACCAAATGGCCTGTGACGCGCAAATAGTCGACGGCGGCAGCCCCCACCTCATCTGCATTGGACAAGGCCTTCATGCCAATTTCTCCAGTGAACTGCGTCATTTGTTGACCCAGTTTGGCTAAAGGTTGAATGAACTCAGCCATGTCTTCGTTGTCAGTTTCTTCAGCAACCAAATTGGCAATGAGTTTGCCAAATTTCTTCAAAGTAGCGCCTTGGTTACCCAACACCTTGCGGCCCAAGAGATCTAAACTTTGAATGGTGTTGGTGCCTTCATAAATCATATTGATACGCGAGTCACGCACAAATTGCTCCATGCCCCATTCATGAATAAATCCATGACCGCCAAACACTTGCAAACATGAAGATGTTGCTATCCAACCGTTGTCAGTGATGAACGCTTTGACGATGGGTGTGAGCATGGCCACCATCTCCAACGCCTCTGCGCGAACATTTGCATCAGGGTGGTGCAACTCTTGGTCGATCAGCAAAGCGCAGTAAAGGTTCAAGGCTCTGGCGCCTTCGGCATAGGCTTTGGCAGTCAACAGCATTTTGCGTACATCGGGATGAACCAAGATGCTGTCAGCGGGTTTGTCGGGGCTTTTCACACCTGAGAGGCTTCTGGACTGCAAACGGTCTTTGGCATAGGCCAAGGCATTTTGATAGGCCACTTCGGTCAAACCCAGTGACTGCATGCCCACACCAATACGCGCTGCATTCATCATCACAAACATCGCCGCCAAGCCCTTATGCGGTTGACCCACCAGCGTACCCACCGCACCGTCGAGCACCATTTGGCAAGTGGCATTGCCGTGAATGCCCATTTTGTGTTCTAAACCACCGCAGTAAATCGTGTTTCGCTCGCCCAAACTGCCATCGCTGTTGACCAAAAACTTAGGCACCACAAACAAGCTGATGCCTTTGCTGCCCACAGGTGCGTCGGGCAATCTGGCCAGCACCAAGTGAATGATGTTGCTGACAAAATCGTGCTCGCCCGCACTGATGAATATTTTGTTGCCGGTGATTTTGTAACTGCCATCCGCCTGCGGTTCTGCTTTGGTTCTCAAGAGACCCAAATCGGTACCGCAATGCGATTCGGTCAAACACATGGTGCCCGTCCATTCGCCACTGGTCAGATGCGGCAAATACATTTGCTTTTGCTCTTCGGTTCCATGGGCATGCAGACACTCATAGGCGCCGTGCGTCAAGCCTGGGTACATGGTCCACGCTTGGTTGGCGCTGTTGAGCATTTCATAAAAACACTGGTTGACGACGATGGGCAAGCCTTGGCCTCCATAAGCGGGATCGCAACTCAGGGCAGACCACCCGCCTTTTGCAAATTGTTTGAAAGCCTCTTTAAAGCCATCAGGCGTGGTGACTTCATGGGTTTGGTTGTTTAACTTGCAGCCCTGCTTGTCGCCCACTTGGTTCAGCGGCAGCAAGACCTCAGAAGCAAACTTGCCGCCCTCTTCTAAAACAGCGGCAATGGTGTCGGCATCTAGTTCGGCATGGGTGGGTAAGCTTTTCAGCACGCCAGGCACATCCAAGACGTCGTTCATGACAAACTGCATATCGCGCAGGGGTGGGGTGTAGCTGGGCATGGTCAGACTTTCTGGGTGGGCGTCGCGCCGTAGCGCAACAAAATATGTTCAAAACCGCGCTTGGCGCGGTCTAAGCTTTTATCGGTCTTAAGAAAACGCGCTTCGTAATGCAAGGCTAAAACCAAACCATGCAACTCGAATGACATCTGGGCTGCATCGCTAAGCTCAGATAAATGACCCGCTTCTCGCGCTTGCACCACGCAGCGGTGTAAGGCACTGAGCCAAGTCTTGACCGAACTGGCCAGTGCGTCTCTGACAGGTCCGGGTCGGTCATCAAACTCTGCTGCACCACTGATGTACAAGCAACCCGAATCAATCTCAGCTGAGGTGCGTTTCATCCAATTGGAAAACAAAGCTTGTAAGCGGGGCAAGCCCTTGGCTTCTTGCATGGCTGGGTAAAAAACTTCCAATTCAAAACGGTGGTGGTACTCACGTATGACCGAAATTTGTAATTCTTCGCGTGACCCAAAATGAGCGAACACCCCAGATTTGCTCATCTGCATGACTTCGGAGACCGCGCCAATACTCAACCCTTCTAAACCAATTTGGGTGGCCAAGCCCAAGGCCGCATCCACAATGGCGCTCTTGGTTTGCTGGCCTTTTTGGAGAAGACGGCCACGTCCGCTTCCCGTCTCGGGATCAGGCAATTCAGTCAATGATGCGTGGGTGGACACTGGATTTCATTTCAAAATAGAACGACCGTGCTATTTTGCACCATTTTTTGTCCGACCGCAAAAATGCGACTTAAACTTCATTGCATGGAAATCACCCGCATATTGGCAATTCGCCATGGAGAAACCGCTTGGAATGTCGATACCCGCATACAAGGGCAAATCGATATTCCTCTTAATGATCACGGCCGCTGGCAAGCGCAGCAACTCTCCAAAGCCTTGGCAGAAGAAGAGATTCATGCGGTTTATGCCAGCGATTTAAGCCGCGCATTCGACACCGCCCAGGCTGTCGCCAAAGACAAAAAACTCTCCATCACTCCCCATGCCCATTTAAGAGAGCGCCACTTCGGTCACTTTCAAGGACATACCTGGGAAGACATTCAGAACCAATGGCCAGACGACGCCGAACTGTGGCGCGTACGTCAACCTGAATGGACCCCGCAAGGTGGCGGGGAAAGCTTGGTCATGCTGCAAGAACGCATCACGCAATTGATTGATGAACTGGCCAGCCCACACACGGGGCAACAAGTGCTTTGGGTCACCCATGGCGGCGTATTGGATATTTTGTACCGCTTGGCAACGGGTCAAGACTTACAAGCGCCGCGCACCTGGGCTTTGCGCAATACCGCCGTCAACCGCTTAATTTGGACGCCCCAAGGTTTGCAAATGGTGGGCTGGGCGGATGAAACCCATTTAGACCTAGCCAAGGACGAGTCCAGCGCTTGAGCGCTTACTCGCCAAACAAACCGCTTTCACGCTGAGGCGCGGCCACGCCTAAATGTCTGTAAGCAGCCAAAGTGGCAATGCGCCCGCGCGGCGTGCGTTGCAAAAAACCTTGCTGAATTAAAAAGGGTTCGATCACATCTTCGATAGTGTCGCGCTCTTCGCCAATGCTGGCGGCTATATTGTCCAAACCCACGGGGCCGCCATCAAAACGGTGAATCACCGCCTCCAACAACTTGCGGTCCATCAAATCAAAGCCTTGCGGGTCCACATCGAGCATGGCCAAGGCGGCTTGCGCCACGGCTTGGGTGATGCGCCCATCCGCTTTAACCTCCGCATAGTCGCGCACTCGGCGCAACAAGCGGTTGGCGATGCGCGGTGTGCCACGTGAGCGCTGGGCAATCTCAAAACCACCTTTTTCATCGAGCTGAGCTTTGAGCAAACCGCCACTGCGCATGACGATGCGCTGCAACTCTTCGGCACTGTAAAACTCCAAACGCGCGACGATACCAAAACGGTCGCGCAGGGGGTTGGTCAACATGCCCGCGCGGGTGGTGGCCCCGACCAGTGTGAAGGGTTGTAAATCGAGCTTGATGCTGCGCGCAGCTGGTCCCTCGCCGATCATGATGTCGATTTGGTAGTCCTCGAGCGCGGGGTACAAAATCTCTTCCACTACCGGCGACAAGCGGTGAATTTCATCGATGAACAGCACATCGTTTTTTTCTAAGTTGGTCAATAAGGCTGCTAAGTCTTTAGGTTTTTCTAACACCGGCCCGCTGGTTTGGCGCAAATTCACACCCAGCTCTTGCGCAATGATGTGGCTGAGTGTGGTTTTACCCAGACCCGGCGGTCCAAACAACAGCACATGGTCGAGGGCTTCGTCGCGGTTGCGCGCAGCGCCAATGAAAATTTCCAACTGCTCGCGCACCTTGGCTTGGCCCACATACTCTTGCAGCAGTTTGGGGCGCAAGGCGCGCTCAATCGCCTCTTCACGCGGGCTCACCGGCGCGGCTGACACCACGCGTGGTGCGGGGTTGAAGTCTTCGCCAAAGTTGTCGGTTTGAATGCTCATGGTTGTGCTTATCGGGCCAATGCCTTAAGAGCAAATTTAATGCCCTCGCTGACACCCACACCAGCAGGCAAGGCTTTGAGACTCAAGGCGGCTTCTTTGTCGCTGTAACCCAGCGCCACCAGCGCTTGCAGGATGTCGTTTTGCGTGCTGTCTGCGGCGGCGGCCGTGGCTGGCCCTAAGTCAGCACCCATCTTGCCTTTGAGTTCCAGTAACAAACGCTCGGCGGTTTTTTTGCCAATGCCGGGGATCTTCACCAAGCGACCTGCTTCTTGCAAGGTGATGGCTTGGGCCAACTCAGACACGCTCATGCCGCTGAGCACACCCAAGGCGGTGCGTGGCCCCACTCCCGAAATTTTGATGAGTTGGCGAAACGCTGCGCGTTCCTCAGAGGAGCCAAAACCGTACAAGATTTGCGCGTCTTCACGCACCACAAAATGTATCAGCAGCGACACTTTTTCGCCTACAGCTGGCAGGTTGTAGAAGGTGCTCATAGGCACATCCACCTCGTAACCCACGCCTTGGCAATCCACCAACACTTGAGGGGGATTTTTTTCGCTCAGGGTGCCGCTCAACTTGCCGATCATCGAATGCCTATCATTGGGGAAATTTCAACGGATTATCAACTTGATTCTGCGCCACACTTTCAGCCCTTCTAACAACACCCGACTTGGCCACGTGTGTGGCCCCATGGATGAGCATTTGCGCACCATCGAAGTCGGTCTCAGCGTCAAGATTTCTCACAGCCATGAGAAATTCAGAATCGATGGCCACAAAGCCAAAGTCACCCGCGCTTTGGAGGTGTTGCAAGCCTTGTACGAGCGCGCGGCCAAACCTGTACCTAAGGAGCAGGTTCAACTGATGTTGGTCGGCGATGAACACATGGCGGACGTGAGTGACGGTTCTTTGATGCTGGCAACCCGGCGTAACGATGTCAAAGCTCGCACGCCCACCCAAGCCCTGTATTTGGAAAATATTGCTCAGCACGACATCACCTTTGGCATTGGGCCAGCGGGTACGGGCAAAACCTATTTGGCTGTGGCTTGTGCTGTTGACGCACTGGAGCGCAGCGCCGTGCAGCGCATCATCCTGACGCGACCCGCGGTGGAGGCCGGTGAAAAATTGGGCTTCTTGCCAGGCGATTTAGGTCAAAAAGTCGATCCCTATTTGCGCCCTTTGTACGATGCGCTGTATGAATTGATGGGTTTTGACAAGGTGCAAAAAGCGTTTGAGCGAAGTGCATTGGAAATTGCGCCGCTGGCCTTCATGCGGGGTCGCACCTTGAACAACGCCTTCATTATTTTGGATGAAGCGCAAAACACCACGCCCGAGCAAATGAAGATGTTTCTCACCCGCATCGGCTTTGGTGCCAAGGCCGTCATCACCGGCGACGTGAGCCAAATCGATTTGCCCAAAGGCAGTCCCAGCGGTTTGGTGGACGCAGAACATGTGCTGCGCCGCGTACCTGGCATTGCCATCACCCACTTCACCAGCAAAGATGTGGTGCGCCATCCGCTGGTGGCACGCATCGTGGATGCCTACGACAAGCAGCGCAAAGAGGCCTAAGCATGGCGCTTGCCAAACTTCAACTCTCTTTGCAATTTGCAGACATTTCCTACGCAGCAAGACACCGCGCTGCATTGCCCAGACATTTTGTAACGCGCTGTATTCGGCATGCATTGGCTACTGACGCAGAAATCACGGTGCGCATAGTGGGGGTTGAAGAGGGCCGTGCGCTGAACCAGAACTATCGCAAAAAAGACCACGCCACCAATGTCTTGACGTTTGATTACGCGCAGTCACCCATGGTGATGGCCGACTTGGTGTTGTGTGCGCCTGTGGTTGCACAAGAAGCCAAAGAACAAGGCAAAACCTTGGCCGCGCATTACGCGCATTTACTGGTGCACGGCACTTTACATGCCCAAGGCTGGGACCATGAAACTTCCGTGAAAGATGCCAAAGCCATGGAGGCACATGAAGTGACTGTTTTGACGGGCTTGGGTTTTGCTAACCCTTATATTTAATTCGCGGGGTCGTCCAGCAAACGCACCCTCACGCTCTTGCCTTTGATGCGTCCCTTGGTCAACCTCTCGACCGCTGTGTGGGCGATGGCTCTGTCAACCGCCACATAGGTGGAAAACTCGTTCACATTGATCTTGCCGATTTGATCGGCAGTGAAACCCGCCTCTCCCGTCATCGCACCCAGCACATCGCCAGCGCGGATTTTTTCTTTGCGCCCACCCACAATTTGCAAAGTGCGCATGGGGGCTTGCAGTTTGTCGCCAGCGGCAGTTGACAGTTCAGACAATGGGGCCCATTGGGATTCTTGGCCCTGCAAGACCTCGACACGCCCGACAGCGCCCATCTCGTCCAAGCTGGCCAAGGTCAGCGCCAGTCCTTGGGCGTCCGCCCGACCGGTGCGTCCTATGCGGTGTATGTGCAATTCGGCGTCAGGCGTGACTTCCACATTGATGACCGCATTCAACTGGCTGATATCCAAGCCGCGCGCCGCCACATCTGTCGCCACCAACACCGAACAACTGCGGTTGGCAAACTGCACCAGCACCTGATCGCGCTCGCGTTGCTCCAATTCGCCATACAGCGCCAGCGCATCAAAACCCTGGGCTTGCAACACCGCCAACAACTCGCGGCATTGCTGCTTGGTGTTGCAAAACGCCAGCGTCGATTCGGGCCTGAAGTGATTCAGCAGCAAAGACACCGCGTGCAGGCGTTCGTCTTCGCGCACCTCGTAAAACACTTGGCGGATTTTGTCCGCAGCATGCACGGTTTGCACTTTCACAGTTTGCGGGTTGCGCATGAATTGCGCTGACAACTTGGCAATGCCTTCGGGGTAAGTGGCTGAAAATAAGAGGGTTTGTCGCTGCGCAGGGATTTGGGCAATCAACTGCTTCATGTCGTCGTAAAAACCCATGTCGAGCATGCGGTCTGCTTCATCCAGCACCAAGGTTTTGACTGAATCCAAACGTAAATTGCCACGTGTCAAGTGGTCCAAAATTCGCCCAGGTGTGCCCACCACCACATGCGCGCCGTGTTGCAAGCTTTGCTCTTGGCCGCGCAAGGCCACGCCGCCGCAGAGCGTGACCACTTTGATGTTGGCAGTGGCGCGGGCCAAGCGACGAATTTCGGTGGTGACTTGGTCAGCCAATTCGCGTGTCGGGCACATCACCAAGGCTTGCACCGCATGAAAGTTGGCGGTGAGTTTTTCCACCAGTGGCAAACCAAATGCCGCTGTTTTGCCGCTGCCGGTACTGGCTTGGGCGATCAGGTCTTTACCTTCCAGCGCCAGCGGCAAACTCGCCGCTTGGATAGGTGTCATCTCGGTGTAGCCGAGTTGGTCGAGGTTGGCGAGGGTTTCGGGGGAAAGAGAAAGCGATTTGAAAGAAGTTGTCATGCATCGATTATCTGCTCGCAAGCAAGACTGGTTACTTCAAGTCACGCACATCATCGAAATGTGCTTCCACATCGTTGGGCAGCAACTGAATGGTGGCTCTAAGACCAGGCACAGCGCTCATCAAGGCTTGCTCCACACTGGCGCGCAAAGCAGCAGCTCTTCCCAGCGACCAGCCAGAGGGCATGTGCATATGCATATCAACAAAGCGGCG
>CAMBXY010000012.1 GCA_945871945.1 Bordetella parapertussis | reverse complement strand
GCATGCCAAGTGGCCAAACACTGGGCAACTTGTTGGGCTGTGTGGCTGTTGACCACACCAGCTTGTAACTGGCTTTTCCACACAGGGTGTTGCTCTGGGGATAAGTAAGCCATGGCAAACACGCAGTCTTCTTGGTCTTCGCCCAACAGTGCAGGAACCGCATGGGGCAGGTGTTGCGCCGCAAACCGCAACCACGCCACCTCATAGCGGTTGCGCTTGACCGGCGCTTCCCACAGCGCGGCCACCTTCAGCTGCGGCAAAGCGCGTTTGAGGCAAAAGCTCTGCCTTGGCGTGTCGACTCGCACGATGAGGGAGGACACGCCGCCGGTCAAAGCTGTGAACGTGGGCGTTTCATGCGGCAGCAGCAAACCCATGCGTTGCAGTGGCGGCAACAACGCTGCTAACTCTTGCGACGCGCATGGCTGGTCTGGTGAAGAGTTCATGGGGTGGTCTGAAAACTCAGCTGATCAGTGCTTGGGCGAATTCCTCGGCGTTGAAAGCCTGAAGGTCCTCCAGCTTTTCGCCTATACCAATGAAATACACCTTCAAAGGCTTAGTCGCTTGGGTGTTGCGTTGCTGCGCCCACAAAGCAATGGCTGCCAGCACGCCACCTTTGGCCGTGCCATCGAGCTTGGTCACGATCAAGCCTGTGAGGCCCAGCGCTTCGTCAAAGGCTTTGACTTGAGCCAAGGCGTTTTGGCCGGTATTTCCATCAATCACCAACAACACCTCATGGGGCGCTGAGGCATCGGCTTTTTGAATCACACGTTGGACTTTTTTCAACTCATCCATCAAATGTATTTGGGTGGGCAGACGACCTGCGGTGTCTATCAACACCACATCGCGGCCGCGGGCCTTGCCGGCCGTGACCGCATCAAAACTCACCGCTGCAGGGTCGCCTTGGTCTTGGCTGATGATGTCAACTTGGTTGCGGTCGGCCCAGACCAACAACTGTTCTTTGGCGGCTGCGCGGAAGGTGTCAGCTGCTGCCAGCAGCACACTCAAACCCGCGTCACTCAGGTGGCGGGTGAGTTTGCCAATCGAGGTGGTTTTGCCCGCCCCATTCACGCCAGCCACCATGATGACCGTGGGTTTGTGAAGCGACAGCGTCAACTCTCCCTCGAGCGGCAGCAGCACTTGGGTCAACACCTCGGTCAGCAAAACTTTCACTTGTTCAGGTTGGGTGCTGCCAGTGGCTTTGACGCGCAACTTCAAGGCTTGCAACACGGCTTGGGTGGCGGCCATGCCAGCGTCGGCCATTAAAAGTGCAGATTCAAGCTCCTCATATAAAGCGTCATCGATGACTTTGCCGCCAAACACCCCCGCGATGCTGCTGCCCGTGCGTTGCAAACTGCTGCGTAAACGACCCAGCCAGTTTTGGGCGGCGACCTGCGCGGGCGAGGTACTGCTTTCGACTAAAGCCGGCGGCGCAGGGGTCTTTCGTTTGAACAAACTGAACATAAGGTCGAGGTTTCTAGAATGTCTTCTTTCTTGCCAAAAGTGCAAGCCTATACCTGAGTCATTCTATGAAACCCTTTTTTCTGCTATTTTTTCGCTCCCCTGTTCTCTGCTTGTTGGGGCTGGGACTGGCTTTGACGCAATTCTCAGCTCACGCACAAACATCCCCTGAGGCCCAACAATTCACTTTAAGCAACGGCATGACGCTGATCGTCAAGGTCGATAAACGTGCGCCCACGGCGGTGCACATGCTGTGGGTGCGGGTGGGTTCCATGGACGAGGTCGATGGTGTCTCGGGCGTGGCGCATGTGCTGGAGCACATGCTGTTCAAAGGCACGGCCACTGTCAAGCAAGGCGAGTTTTCGCGTCGGGTGGCAGCCTTGGGTGGGCGAGAAAATGCTTTCACCAACAAAGACTACACCGGCTACTACCAGCAAATTCCGGCCAAGCGCTTGGCCGAAGTCATGGCACTCGAAGCCGATCGCTTTGCCCATAACCAGTGGCCTGACGCTGAGTTTGTCAAAGAACTCGAGGTGGTCAAGGAAGAGCGGCGCTTGCGCACCGAAGACTCGCCGCGCATGATGATGTATGAGCAGCTCAGCGCCACCCAGTTTGTCGCCTCACCCTACCGACGCCCTGTGATCGGTTGGATGAACGACCTAGACGCCATGACGCCGCAGGACGCACGAGACTTTTACCGTCGTTGGTATGTGCCGGCCAACGCCTCTGTGGTGGTGGTGGGTGACGTGGATGTGGCTGAGGTCAGGCGACTGGCTGAAACCAGTTATGGGCAAATTCCCGTAGGCGTACTGCCTGCGCGCAAGCCTCGCGAAGAGCCTGTACAAACCGGTACGCGCCGCGTGCTGGTCAAAGCGCCGGCGGACCAAGCCTACATCACCTTGTCCTGGAAAGTGCCCAACTTCTCTGGCTTTGAAGCCACCGAGGACAACCGCGATGCGCTGGCGCTGACTTTGCTGTCTGCGGTTTTAGACGGCTACAGCGGCGCCCGCTTAGACCGCGCTTTGGCGCAAGGTGAGGGCCGCTTGGCAGACAGTGTGGGTGCCTCCAACTCCATGAGTGGGCGTGGCCCGCAGGTCTTCATGCTTGACGCGGTTCCTGCCAAGGGCAAAACCCCCGAACAACTCGAGGCAGCTTTGCGGGCACAAATAGCGCGAATCGCCAAAGAGGGTGTGAGCGAGGCCGAGATGCGACGCGTCAAAGCGCAGTGGATGGCCTCCAATGTCTACCAGCGAGACTCCATCTTTAACCAAGCCCGTGAGTTGGGCAACGCTTGGATAGAAGGCATGCCTTTGGACAGCGCCGAGCGGGTGCTGGAAAGCTTGAACACCATCACCCCAGCCCAAGTGCAGGCGGTGGCCGCCAAGTATTTTGGCGACGACACATTGACAGTGGCCACCTTGCTGCCGCAAACCGGCGCCAGAGCCTTCCCGCGCAAACCCAGCGCCGCCTCGCGTCATGGGGAGTCCACACGATGAAACGCTTTGCATGTGCAGTTTTATTTCTTTTCCCCTTGGTTTCTTGGGCCGGCATTCCTATTCAACACTGGACCATGCCTACGGGCGCCAAGGTGTATTTGGTGGAGGCCCCAGGCATCCCCATGGTGGATGTGCAAATCGAGTTTGACGCGGGTGCCCGCCGCGACCCGGCGGGTCAATCCGGCTTGGCCGGGGCTACCGCCAGCATGATGGCCAAGGGCGTCAAGGCGTTCCAAGGCCAAGCGGCCATGGATGAAAACCAGTTGGGTGAAGCTTGGGCCGATTTGGGCGCCTCGGTGGGGGCCAACGCCAGCGCCGACCGCATGAGTTTTTCGCTGCGAAGCCTGACCCGCCCCGAGTTGCTGGAGGCGGCTGTTGCCTTAGCCGCTAGGCAGTTGGCAGCGCCCAGTTTCCCCTCCGCGGTGTGGCAAAGCGAGCGTCAGCGTTGGGTGGCGTCTATTGCCGAGTCCAACACCAAGCCCGCTACACAGGCCGGCAAAGCTTTCAATAAAGCCTTGTTTGGCACGCACCCGTATGGAGCGCAAGTTGATGAGGCCAGTTTGCGCCGTATTGATACCCCTGACATGGCGCAGTTTTTGTCGCGCTTCATGCTGCTGTGCCAAGCCAAGATCAGTGTGGTCGGCGCTGTCAATCGGGCGCAAACCGAGAATTTGCTCACGCAGTTGCTCAGCGGCTTGCCACGCCAAAGTGCTTGCCCTGTCTTGCCAATGGTTGGCGAGGTTGCTCCATTGAAACAAGCTCAAAAACTGGAAATCCCTTTTGAATCCGCGCAAGCCCATGTGTTCATTGGACAAGTTGGCATTGCCCGCCAAAACCCCGACTTCTTTGCCTTGACACTGGGCAACTATGTGTTGGGCGGCGGCGGTTTTGTGTCGCGCCTGACAAATGAGGTGCGTGAAAAACGCGGACTGAGTTACAGCGTGTCCAGCTATTTTTCACCCGGCCAACACGCCGGTGCTTTCACGGTAGGACTGCAAACCCGACCCGACCAAGCCACGCAAGCCGTGCAAGTTGCCAGCGATGTGTTGGCCGAATTTGTTCGTACCGGCCCCACCGAGCAAGAAGTGCAAGCCGCCAAAGACTTCTTGATTGGCGGCTTTGCCCTGCGTATAGACAGCAACCGCAAACTGCTGGACAACCTTAGCAACATCGCTTGGTTCGATTTGCCTTTGGACTACCTCGATACCTGGGCGGCAGAAATGGACAAACTCACTGCTGCTCAAATCCAGCAAGCTTTTGCCCGCAATTTGCAACCCCAGCGCATGGTCAGCGTCATCTTGGGTGGCAAACCTTGAAACCTGGCGAGGTGCGCATCATCGGCGGCGACTGGAAGCGCAGCAAACTGCCGCTACCGCGCTCAGTCGATTTGCGCCCCACACCCGACAGGGTGCGCGAAACCTTGTTCAATTGGCTAGGCCAAGATTTGTCCGGCTGGCATTGTGTAGACGCATTTGCCGGCACCGGCGCTTTAGGCTTTGAAGCCGCGTCCCGCGGTGCGGCCAAGGTGCTGTTGTGCGATGCCAATTCGGTGTGCATAGAGGCCATGGCCAAAAGCCAGGCCAAGCTGGGGGCCAGTCAATTGCGCTTGCTGCGCGGCGACGGCTTGTCGACGCTCAGACAACAAGCGCCGCAAAGCGTGGACTTGGTGTTTTTAGACCCTCCCTACGACTTTGCGCATTACCCTTTGGCCTTGGCAGCCGCGGCGGCTTGCATCAAATCGACGGGGCAGATTTACCTTGAAGCGGCCAAAGCTTGGAGCGCAGATGAGTTAGGCGCTTTGGGCCTGCGCTTGGCGCGGCACTTAAAGGCTGGCGCGGTACACGCCCACTTGCTGCAGCCAGCGGCATAATGCCTCGACCCTTTGGCCGATAGGAGCGCTGATGTCCACCCAAGTCATTGCCTTGTACCCTGGAACCTTTGACCCCATCACCTTGGGTCATGAGGACATTGTTCGGCGTGCGGCTCGCATGTTCGATCAAGTGGTGGTGGCGGTGGCCAGCGCTCACCATAAAAAAACCATGTTCACCTTGGATGAGCGCTTGGCCATGACCCGCGAGGCTTTGCACGACTGCAGCAATGTGCAGATCAAAACCTTTGATGGCTTGGTCATCGATTTCGCCGCCAGTTTGGGTGCGACCACCATGGTTCGCGGTATTCGCTCTATGACCGATTTCGATTACGAGTTTCAGCTCTCAGGCATGAACCGCCGCTTGGCGCCAAAAATAGACACCGTGTTTTTAAACACCTTGGATATCTACCAGTGCATCTCCAGCACCTTGGTGCGCGAGGTCAACAACTTGGGCGGCGACGTCACCCAGTTTGTGTCTCCCAGCGTGCTGCGCTTCATGCTGGTCAAAAAAACGGATTGAGGCAAGCATGGCTTTGATGATCACCGATGAGTGCATCAACTGCGATGTGTGTGAACCCGAGTGCCCCAACAACGCCATTTTCATGGGCGTGCAGATTTACCAAATTGACCCCGCCAAATGCACCGAATGCGTAGGCCATTACGATGAGCCGCAGTGCGTGCAGGTGTGCCCCGTGGCGTGTATTCCGCTAGACCCACAGCATGCCGAAAACCACGACACGCTATGGGCCAAATACCAGCGCTTGGTCAATCAAGCGGCTTAAAGCCTAATCAACTGCCGCTGTTTTGCGGGTCTTTTTAGTTTTGGCTTTTTTCTTTTTGGCCTTGGCTTTTGCTTTGACCTTGGCTTTATCCATTACCTCATCAGGCGCTTGGGCTTTGAAGGCACGCGGCTTGCCTTTGTCCGCCACCTTGTCCGATTGCGAGTCTTCGCAAGGCTTCATTTGGCCTTCTTGCTCGCACAGCAGTGCTGGTTTTTCTTTGGCCTTGGCGTGCAGGCCAGGGTGGGCCGCCAGTGTCAGGCTAAGCAGGGTCAGACCCCGCGCGCGGGTCAGTAGGGGGGTGTGTTTCATGCAAATCGCCTTCCTTTAGGGGAGAGGCCGCCGCCGGACGAGGCGGTTTGGGCCTGGGCGGTTTGCTGGTGTGCACCATCTGCATGGCTTTTTCCATCTCACCGCTTACCAAGCAGGCTAAGGCCTGCAGGCTGCGCTCAATGGAAGTGTCAATCAATATTCGCTGTTCTGGTGCAGGCTTCTTCAAAACCCAGTGAACCACTTCCGACTTGACACCGGGGTGGCCAATGCCTAGGCGTAAGCGCCAGTAGGCGTCCGTGCCCATTTGCGCATGGATATCACGCAAGCCGTTGTGGCCGGCATGTCCGCCACCAAGTTTGAGCTTGGCCTCACCCGGCACCAAGTCGAGCTCGTCGTGAGCCACCAGCATGTGCTCGGGGGCAATTTTGTAAAACCGCGCCAAAGCCGACACGGATTTGCCCGACAGGTTCATGAAGGTCACCGGCTTTAAGAGCCACAGCGTGTTGCCTTGGTAATGGGCTCTGGCAACCCAGCCATGGAAATTTTTGTCGGGCAAGAGGGGCGCTTTGAGAAGTGCCGCCATTTGGTCTATCCACCAAAAACCAGCGTTGTGGCGGGTGTGCTCGTACTCTGTGCCAGGGTTACCTAGGCCAACAAACAATTTGATCATGCCGGAATTATCCACGCCGCACTTTTTAGCTGACCCGCCACCGTGGGCTCGGTCGGCTTGCTAGGACGAAAAAGCCCGCTTGAAGCGGGCTTTATAAAGGCAGGCGCGAAGAATTACTTCTTGCCCTTGCCTTTGGCAGGCGCGGCAGCAGCAGGTGCGACTTCTGGCGCGGCTTCTTCGACGACGGTGACGACGCTGACCACCACAGGGTTGTTTTTGCCGTGAACCACAGCTTTGACGCCCTTGGGCAGGCTGATGTCGTTGACATGCAAAGAGGTGCCTTTTTTCAATTCGCTCAAGTCCACCGCAATGAACTCGGGCAAATCAGCTGGCAAGCAAGTGATTTCCAGCTCGTTGATCACGGGGTTGACCAAACAAGCATCTACTTTGACAGCGGGTGAATTTTCTTGGCCGCTGAAGTGCATAGGCACTTTCATGTGCAACACCGTATCGGCTTCCACGCGTTGGAAGTCGATATGCAGCACCAGCTGTTTGAAGGGGTGGTATTGCACATCGCGCAACAACACTTTGGAGGTTTGACCAGCGAATTCCATCTCGAGGATGGTGGCGTGAAAGGCCTCTTTTTTCAGGGCATGCCACAGTGCGTTGTGGTCGAGTTCGATGGACTGGGGCTGATACGCCTTGCCACCATAGACGATACCGGGCGTGCGACCAGTGATGCGAAGACGGCGGCTCGCACCCGTCCCCTGCTTAGCGCGCTCAAAAGCGACAAATTTCATTTTCTTCTCCTGATGAAGTCCACCGCGACCAGTGTGACCTCGGTTTCAATAAAGGGCTGTGAACAGCCCCGCTGTGTTGTCCTCAGATCTGGGCCAGCTTTAAAAAAGCTGATCCTGATCGGAGAACAAACTCATGACCGACTCTCCTTTGGCGATGCGCTGAATCGTCTCCGCGATCAGCGGCGCCACAGAGAGTTGGCGAATTTTGGAACATGCCAGCGCTTGCGCGTTGAGCGGAATGGTGTTGGTGACCACCACTTCATCAAGGGCAGCATCACTGGTGATGCGCTCGATGGCGGGGCCAGAAAAAATCGGATGGGTGCAATAGGCATAGACCTTTTTAGCGCCGCGTTGTTTGAGCACTTCGGCGGCTTTAACCAAAGTGCCCGCAGTGTCAATCATGTCGTCCATGACCACGCAGTTACGGCCTTCAATGTCACCAATGACGTGCATCACCTCGGACACATTGGCTCTGGGTCTGCGTTTGTCAATGATGGCCAAGTCGCAATCCAGTTGCTTGGCCAAAGCGCGAGCCCTCACCACACCGCCCACGTCAGGCGAGACAACGATCAGGTCGTCGTAGTTTTGCAAGCGCAAATCGCCCAGCAACACCGGCGAGGCGTAAATATTGTCGACGGGGATATCGAAAAAACCTTGAATTTGGTCGGCATGCAAGTCCATGGTCAGCACCCGCGCCACACCCACAGTTTGCAGCAAATCGGCAACCACTTTGGCCGAAATAGGCACCCGCGAAGAGCGCGGGCGACGGTCTTGGCGGGCATAGCCAAAGTAGGGGATAACCGCGCTGATGCGTTCGGCTGAGGCGCGCTTTAAAGCGTCGACCATGATCAGCAGTTCCATCAGGTTTTCATTGGTGGGGTTACAGGTCGACTGCACCACAAAAACGTCACGGGCACGCACGTTTTGTTTGATTTCGACGGTGACTTCGCCGTCAGAGAAACGACCCACCTCAGCCGCGCCCAGCTTGCCACCCAGGTGCTCTGCGATTTCAGCAGCCAAGACAGGGTTGGCGTTGCCGGTGAAAACCATGAAATCGGAGGGAGCGTTTGACATGGCTGGCGTGAATGGTTGAACCGTCACTTACGGCGAACTGCAAAAAAGGGTGGCAGGGGAAGAAGGATTCGAACCTTCGCATGCTGGAATCAAAATCCAGTGCCTTAACCAACTTGGCGACTCCCCTACACGGGAAGCCTGTTTTTCAACACGCTTCCAGCTAATCGTCGCAGGAGACCCATCGGTGCAAAGGATGAACCTCCAAATTACTGCAAATTTGCAAAATCCATCCTTCGGGAGGGTGGGTTAACACCGTAGAAGGCTCGATTTTGGCAAACACCGCGCTACCTGAACCCGTCATTTTGGGTTGCAAACCAAGGTTTTCCAGCCAACGCAGGGCTTGAGAAACCTCGGGACACAGCCTTTGGGCAACGGCTTGCAAGTCATTACGCCCAAAGGCGTAAGGCTGTGCAGCAAAGTCGGTTATTGTAGCAGGCCGCGTATCGCGAACCAGCGATGGGTCTTGAAAAATCGTGGCGGTGGACAGGCCCTGCCGCGGTTTAAGCACCACAAACCGCGCCGCCGGCAGATCGATGGCTTGGAGTTTTTCGCCAACACCTTGAACCCAAGCGTTGCGGCCACCCAGAAAAAAAGGCACATCTGCACCCAAGCTCGCACCCAGGGGCAGCAAGCGCGAAAGTGGCCAGTTCAGCCCCCACAGTCGGTTCAAGGCCAGCAAAGTGGTGGCGGCGTCTGAAGAGCCTCCGCCCAAACCAGCTTCTGATGGCAGGTTTTTTTTCACCCGAATCAGCACCCCCTGGGTGCTGCCGCTGGCCTGCTGCAGCGCTTGGGCCGCCCTCAAGCTCAGGTCGATTTCAGGCAAAGGCGTGCTCAGGTCATGGCGTAGCAATTGAGTGTCTTCTCGCAAATCAAAGTGCAACTCATCCCACCAATCGATCAACATAAAGACCGACTGCAGCAGGTGAAAGCCATCAGCGCGTCTGCCCGTGACGTGCAAAAACAAATTCAGCTTGGCGGGTGCAGGGACGTTGTGCAGGAACTGCATGTCTTTACAAGATTCAAGATGGGGGGTCTAGCAGCAAGGTTAACTGCAAGGCGGGCAGGGGTTGCTGGCGTTCAGCCAGCACGCGGCGGCCTTTTTTTAATGCTTCGGCTTTGATTTCCCACCCAGCGACTGCCGGACCCGCACGGTCTAGCCAAATCAACAGCTGCGGCAGGGGCATGGCAGCGCCCGTGAGGCCTTGGGTCAGTTCATCCATGGAGGCAAATTGCTGGATATCTCTGCTTTGCTGAAGGCTGGCGCCTTGCGGATTCCAGCGCACCACGGCCAAGGTGGTGCCCAAAGGCGAGAGCAAATGAAGTTGGCCTTGTTCGGCGTGTCCAGACATTTCAAATGCTGTACTGAATTGCTCGGGCGGGTTTTTGGCTACCCGCAGGGTCAGACGGCCTTCCCAATGCCCTGTGGCGATTGAGTTGGCCGCATCGTTCGCCGCTTGGCGGGGGGGGTAGGCACAAGCGCTGAGCAAAACAAGCATGAGAGCGCTTAGCGCGCGCCAGCCAGTTTTGCCATTGAACATCAGAGTTTGACTTTCAAACGCTTGAGGGTTTGTTGCAAAAGGTCGTTGTTTTGATCGAGGCGCATGGCATCGCGCCAAATTTTGAGGGCCTTGTCTTGCTGCCCCAAGCTCCAATGCACTTCGCCCAAATGGGTGGCAATTTCCACATCTGGTCGGGTGGAATAGGCGCGCTCCAAAATAGCCAAAGCAGAGAGTTTGTTGCCCATGCGGAACTCAACCCATCCCAAACTGTCGACAATAAACGGGTCTTCAGGGGCAAATTCAAGGGCTTTGACTATCAGCTCTCTGGCCTCGGGTAAACGCAGATTGCGATCGGCCAAAGAGAAACCCAAGGCGTTATAAGCGTGTTGAAAGTCGGGTTTGTCGGCGATGATGCTGCGCAAAAGATTTTCCATCTCATCGAGTCGGCCCACTTTTTCAGACATCATGGCAACTTCGTAGCGCAAGTCGAGGTCGCTTGGGTCTTCCTTGCTGGCTTTAAGCAAAACTTGGTAGGCGTCGTCGTATTTTTTGTAGTCACGCAGTAATTTGACCTCAGCTTGCAAGCGCCCGCGCTTGGCTTGTGGGGTGTTGGTGGGCAACTGGGCAATCAGGGCGCGGGCTTTGTTGATATCACCTTTGCTGGCGATCAGGTTGGCTCTTTGCACTTGGACTTGCGTGAGTTGCTCGGGGTCGTCAATTTTGTTAAGCCAAGATTCGGCTTGGGCATTGTTTTTGGCTCTGAGTTCGATTTGGGAAAGCATCAAATAAGCCTGCGAAAGGCTGCGAACTTCTTTTTTGTCTTTTTCTAAATCTAAAAACCGCAACAAAGACACTTTGGCATCGTTGTCTTGAGCTTGCTCAATTTGCACAGCGCCCAACAGCAGCCAAACATCCGAAAAATTAGGCATGTCTTGTGAGAGTTTTCGCAGTTGAGCCAAGGCGTCGTTGAGGCGCTGGTTATCTATCAATACTCTTGCATAGCTGAGTTGCAAACTGGTTTGCCCACTTTTTTGCAAAGCCTTGAGCACCAGGTCTTCGGCCTGCGACTCGCCCAGCGAGAACAACTCTAGTGCCAGCATGACGGGCTCGGGCGACTCTGGGGATTTGGCCAAGGCTGATTTGGCGGCTTCAACTGCTTGGGGCAGCTTTTTGGCCCATATGCGCATTCGCCCTAGGGTGGTCCAAGAGGCACCAGCGGTGCTGTCATTGTTGATGAAGGGCGTGAGCGCTTGTTCAACCACCGCATTGGCCAGTTCTTTGTCTTTCACTTGTGAATAGATTTGCGGTATGCCAATGATGGCGTTGGCTTGTTGCTCGGGGGGAAGCAAACTGATGCTTGAGCGCAAAGGGGTGAGACTTTCAATTAACTGGTTCAAAGCGATCTGTACTTGAAGCACATAGCTATTGGCCTCTTGCGACTTGGGGTGTGCTTTTGTCCAAGCTTTCGCGCTTTCAAGCGCTGAGGTACCAGAGCGTGCAGCCAAGGCCACCTCAACCGAGCGCTTGTACAGGGCTGGGTCACCGCTTTTACGTGCGGCTTCGAAAATCATGGAAAAGCCAGCGCTGGGGTCACCTTGGGCAATTTGCATCTCGCCCAGCAGAATCAACATCAGCCACTCGGCACTCAAATTGGAGTTCTCTGTGGCGGTGGAACCTGGCTGCTTGGGCAAGGGGGATGACTGCGCCCAAGCCGAGTTAAATGAGTTGGTGGAGATGACCAGACTGGCCGCACCCGTCAGCAAAGCGCCGCGAAGTGTATGTGTAGGGGATTTATATTTCATCATCGAATGATAATCGCAGCATTACCTAGTTTGCTTGCCATGCCCGAATTACCCGAAGTTGAAGTCACTCGCTTGAGTTTTGCCTCACGGATTGCTGGCGCTCAGGTTTTGAATGTGGCCATGGGCAAGGCCTTGCGTTGGCCCTTAGGTTGCAGCGCCACAGGCTTGCAAGGCCGCCAAGTGCTGGGCGTGCGCCGCCGCGGCAAGTACTTGTTGCTCGATTTGAGCCAAGGCCTGTTGTTGATCCACCTCGGCATGTCGGGGTCTTTGTCTTTTGGCCAAGCCTTGTCCCCGCCTGGCGCACATGACCATTTCGATTGCCTGACCGACAAGGGCTTGTTGCGCCTGCATGATCCCAGACGTTTTGGGGCTGTGGTTTATGCAGAAAGCCAAAACAGTCCGGTTGCTCAAAAGTTGCTTGGGCATTTGGGCGTCGAACCTTTGGAAGACAGCTTCACGCCAGAGTTGTTTGCCAAGGCCTTAAAGACGCGACAAACAGCCATCAAGCCTTTGTTGCTGGCCGGCGATATTGTGGTGGGGGTGGGAAATATTTACGCCAGCGAAGCGCTGTTCATGGCCGGCATTCGCCCGACAACCCGCGCTGCGCGCCTTAGCAAAGCACGCGCCTTCAAGCTTCACACGGCCATCAAGCAAGTGCTGCTGGCCGCAGTCGCCCAAGGCGGCAGCAGCTTGCGCGATTTCTCCAATGCGCAGGGACAAAACGGCTATTTCCAATTGCAAGCCATGGTCTATGACCGTGCCGGCCAAGCTTGCCGACTTTGCGCCACACCCATCAAGCGTTTGGTTCAGGGGCAGCGTTCTACTTTTTACTGCCCACAATGCCAAAAGCCTTGAACGCCTCAGCCAGTTTTGCCAAGCGCTTGCTGGCATGGCAAAAGCTGCACGGCAGGCACGATCTGCCTTGGCAAGTCAGCAACGACCCTTACAAAGTTTGGCTGTCAGAAATCATGTTGCAGCAAACCCAAGTGGTCACGGTGATGGGTTATTACAGCCATTTTTTACAACGCTTTCCCACTGTTTTTGATTTGGCAAAAGCCAGCCTGGACGAGGTTTTGGGTCTGTGGAGTGGCCTGGGTTACTACAGCCGAGCCCGCAACTTACACCGCTGCGCGCAGGTGGTGGTGCAAGCGCATGCGGGTGTGTTTCCAGCCAGCAAGCATGCTTTGCAGCAGCTGCCAGGCATTGGCCCGTCTACCGCTGCAGCGATAGCGTCTTTGTGCTTTAGTCACCTCGAAGCGATATTGGATGGCAATGTCAAAAGGGTGCTGACGCGGGTCTATGGCTTTGCCCTTGATTTGTCACAGGCTTCAAATGAAAAAGCTTTGTGGGAGATTGCCGAGCAGGTTTTACCCAAGCACAGCCGCGATATGCCCGCCTATACCCAAGGCATGATGGATTTGGGTGCCACTTTGTGCAGCCGCACCCGACCCGCTTGCGAGCGTTGCCCCATGCTGGGCTTGTGCGTGGCACAAAAGCAAGGCCAAGCCACGAAGTACCCGGTCAAGCTGAGAAAGCTCAAGCGCAGCGCTGAATCCATGTGGTTGTTGTGCGCGCGCACTGGGGACGGCGCGGCTTGGTTGCAGCAGCGCCCATCCATGGGGGTGTGGGCCAGTTTGTACACCCCGCCGATTTTCAGCAGCGAACAGGCCTTGCTGGACTCGCTTCCCAAGAGACTGCAAACCCAAGTGACTTGGGCGCCGGCTTTCGTGCATGTGCTGACCCATAAAGACCTGCATCTGCATACCGCGCACTTGGTGCTCAGTGGCGAGAAAAACTTGGGGACCGGCCAATGGTTGTCTAGCAAAGACTGGCCAACAAAGGGTTTGCCAGCACCTGTGCGTCAGTTGTTGCTGGCTTAAAGCGTATCGAGTTCGCGGTGGCGCTTTAAAGTGACCCAGTTGGCGCTAAAGCGCTGTTGCAGGGCTTCAACCAAGAACACCGAGCGGTGTTGCCCGCCGGTGCAACCGATGGCCACCGTCACATAGCTGCGGTGGTCATTTTTCAATGAAGGAAGCCACTGGTCTAAAAAGTTACATATATCTGCTTGCATTTTTTGCACAGGTGCAAGTGGGGCCAACCACTGAGCCACAGCGGCATCGCGGCCTGTAAGCGCTTTGAGATCGGGCTCGTAATGCGGGTTGGGCAACATGCGCACATCGAAGACAAAGTCTGCATGCACGGGAATACCGCGCTTGAAAGCGAAGGACTCAAACATCAGGGTGAGTTGCGAGCTGGGCGCAGTCACCAGCGAATGAATATAGTCTTGCAACTTACCGGCACGCAATAAACTGGTGTCGATGATGTGCGACTCTTCGCGCAAATCCGCTAAAAGTTGTCGCTCGAGTTCGATGGCCGCAGCCAAATCGAGGGTAGATGCTGCGACGCCTGAGTCGCTGCGTGACAAAGGATGGGAGCGCCGTGTTTCAGAAAAACGGTGTACCAGTGTGTCGGTATTGGCGTCTAAAAACAGCAAACGAACATTGATTTGCCGATCTCGCAGCTGCACCAACTGCGCGGGCACCAGATGCAAGGCGTGGGCGCTGCGTACATCCATGGCGATAGCAACCTTGGTCTGCTGTGTGGGGTCTTTCAGTTGTACAAAGGGCAGCAGTAACTCGGGGGGCAGGTTGTCTATGCAGTAGTAACCGGCGTCTTCCAAGGCATGCAAGGCAATCGATTTGCCAGAGCCCGACATGCCGGTGATCAAAATAAGTTCGCGATTCATGCGCGTGCTGCCTTGGGTTTGGGTGGGGCTTGGGTCATGGCTTGCAGCATTTCGCGGGCGTGGGCATGGGTGGTGTCCGACAGCCGCTCACCACCCAACATGCGGGCAATTTCTGCCACGCGTTGCTCACCCGCAGCAGGCGAGACCACACTGGCCACACCCGACTTGTCGGCGTGTTTGGATACCACCCAATGGTGGTCTGCACATGCGGCGACTTGGGGCAAATGGGTGACCGCCAATACCTGACGGTCTTTGCCCAGTTGTTTCATTAGACGGCCCACGGTTTCGGCGACAGCGCCGCCCACACCGGCGTCAACCTCGTCAAAAATAAGGGTTTGCGCCGTTCCCAATTGGCTGGTGGTGACGGCAATCGCTAAAGCAATACGAGAAAGTTCGCCCCCAGAGGCCACTTTGCCCACAGGTCTGGGTGTGCTGCCGGCATGACCGGCAACCAAAAACTGCACTTCCTCCAAGCCATGGCTGGCGGGTTCATCCAAAGCCTGCAATTGCACTTGAAATTGACCCCCCTGCATGCCGAGGTTTTGCATGGCTTGGGTGATGCTGGTCGCCAGCTTGGGCGCAGATTGTTGACGCGCTTGCGATCTTTTGCGGGCTTCAATCATGAAGGCATTTTTGGCTTTTTGTTCTGCAGCCTCAAGGGCGGCCAAATCGGCTGCAGCGTCTAGCTTGGTGAGCTCTTGCTGCCAGCCCAAGTAAAGCGCTGGCAACTCTTGGGGCGTACGTTTGTAGCGGCGCGACAAAGCCACCCACAAACCCATGCGGGCATCGACTTCGGCCAAGCCTTGGGGGTCTAGGTCGGCGCGGCGCAACCAAGCTTGCAGGCTGTGGGCTGCGTCTTCGGCTTGTGCCAGCGCAGAGCTGAGTTGGTCGGCCAGTTGTTGGAATTGGGTTTCTATAGGGGACTGCTCTTGCAAGGTTTTGACAGCTTGTGCCAGATGGCTGTGCGCTGCGTCTTCCTCTTGCAAATGCGTCAATGCGCTTTGGGCCGCGTCCATCAGCGACTGGGCGTGCGACAAGCGGGTGTGTTGGGCGTTGAGGTTGTCCCATTCATCGTTGCCTGGCGAGAGTTTGTCGACTTCACTGATTTGCCAACTCAAACGCTCGCGCTCTTGTTGCAACTGGTCTTGCGCCGCACGTGCGTGTTCCAAGGTTTGCAAGCTCTGGCGCCAATCGTTCCACAGGGTTTGCAAAGCCTGTGCAGGTATTTGCGCATAAGCGTCTAGCAACTCGCGAACAGCGCTGGGCCTTGTGAGGCTTTGCCAAGCATGTTGGCCGTGGATGTCTAGCAGTTGGTCGCCGATTTCGCGCAACTGTGTGGCGGTGGCGGGACTGCCGTTGATCCAAGCGCGGCTTTTGCCTTGCGCATCAATGCTGCGTTTGAGCAGCAAGTCTTCAGCTGCTTCAAAGCCATTGTCTTGCAGCCAAGCTTGCAAATGCACGGGGGTGGAGAATTCAGCGCACAACTCGCTGCGCGCCGCGCCTTCACGCACCACGCTGGCTTCGGCACGCGCACCCAGCACCAATTGAAGGGCATCGATCAATATAGATTTACCCGCGCCTGTTTCGCCACTGAGCACGGTAAAGCCAGCGCCAAACTCGAGCTCGAGTTGTCGCACGATGACAAAGTCACGCAGGCTGATGCGTTGCAAGCTCATGAACCACCCTCATTCCAATGCAGTTTATGGCGCAGTGTGTCAAAGTAATTCCAACCTTTGGGGTGAAGGAAGACCGCATGATGCGGTGATTTACGCACCAAGACCTTGTCGCCAATCAGCATAGAGGCCATCGATTGCATATCGAAATTGGCGCTGGCGTCGCGCCCCGCCACCAACTCGATCATGATTTCTTCATGATCGGCCAAAACCAAGGGACGGTTGGAGAAAGTGTGGGGCGCAATCGGCACCATCAGCAAACCCCCCAAAGAGGGTTGCAGCAAAGGGCCACCTGCCGACAGTGAGTAAGCCGTCGAACCGGTCGGTGTGGAGATGATCAGGCCGTCAGCGCGTTGGTTGGCCACAAAATGCCCGTCTACCGATACGCGCAATTCGACCATGCCAGAAGTGGCACCTCGGTTGATTACCACATCATTTAAAGCCAGCGCATCAAACACGCAATCGGGGCCGCGCCACACTTGGGCATGCAACATGATGCGGCGGTCTTCCTCGTACAGGCCCTGCAACATGGGCTCTAAGCTGGTTTGCATATGTTCCAAGGGAATATCGGTGATGAAGCCCAATCTGCCTTGGTTGATCCCAATCAAGGGAATGCCATGAGGGGCCAGTTGCCTGCCATAGCCCAGCATGGTGCCGTCGCCGCCCAACACCAAAGCCAAGTCACACTCACGTGCAATGCCCGCCACGTCCATTGCAGGACAAGACTGTGCGCCCAAATGCGCAGCGGTTTCTTGTTCCACCACCACTTCACAGCCTTGACGGTGCAAAAAATCCACCAAGGAGGCCAATATCTGCTTGCTAGGCGCAGCAGTGACACTGGGGGTGGAGGAGGCGTGGGATTTGCCAATCACGGCGATTTGGCGAAACTTAGGGTTCATAAACCAAATTACATCATTAAAATGCTCTAAAAGGATGACCATGCTGGACGATCGCGCCAAGTTGTTGCTCAAGACCCTGGTGGAGCGCTATATCGCTGACGGCCAACCTGTGGGTTCGCGCACTTTATCTCGCGCCAATGGCATTGAACTCTCGCCCGCGACTGTGCGCAATGTCATGGCCGACCTAGAGGAAATGGGCTTGATTGTCAGTCCCCACACTTCAGCGGGGCGCATTCCCACGGCGCGCGGTTATCGGATATTTGTCGACACCATGCTGACATTTGACCGCCAACAGTTGCAGGCCCCCAGTTTGGTGGCGGAGCAACCGCAAAAAGTCATCACCAGTGCCGCGCTGTTGTTGTCGAATTTGTCCAATTTTGTGGGCGTGGTTATGGCGCCTAAGCGCAGTTCGGTGTTTCACCACATAGAGTTTTTAAGGCTCTCGGATAAACGTGTCTTGGTCATCATCGTGACCCCAGAGGGAGATGTGCAAAACCGTGTCATTTTCACCGACGCCGATTTTTCGCAAACCCAGTTGGTTGAAGCCTCCAACTACCTCAACGCCCATTTTTCTGGCATGGCCATCGATCAGGTCCGCGAGCGTTTGCAAGCCGAGGTCGACAGCTTGCGCAGCGAGATCGCGTCGTTGATGCAAGCTGCAGTGAATTTCAGCTCCGAGGCCTTGGTGCAAAGCGAAGACGAGGTTGTGATCAGTGGAGAGCGCAATTTATTGTCGGTGTCCGACTTCTCTAGCGACATGGGACAGTTAAGGCGAGCCTTTGATGTGTTCGAGCAAAAAGCGCAGTTGATGCGCTTGCTTGATATCTCCTCACAAGCCGAAGGTGTGCGCATATATATTGGTGGCGAAAGCCAGATCGTGCCATTTGAAGACTTGTCGGTGGTCAGCGCCAATTACGAAGTCGATGGTCAGGTGGTGGGCACATTGGGGGTTATAGGGCCCACACGCATGCCTTATGAGCGCATGATTCAAATTGTGGACATCACTTCTAAATTAATCAGCAATGCACTCAGTCATAAAACC
>CAMBXY010000011.1 GCA_945871945.1 Bordetella parapertussis | reverse complement strand
ACAGCGGACGGCTATACCTTGGGCTTGGCTACAGCATCAAGTACCTCGACCAATCCCGCTATCAACCCCAAAGTTCCCTATGACCCGTTGAAGGATTTTTCGCCCATCATCAACATGGCCGCCACACCCAATGTGCTGGCGGTCAACCCTGCATTTCCCGCCAAAGATTTTGCTGGATTACTGACCGAGTTAAGGCGCAAACCTGGGCATTACGACTACGCGTCTTCGGGCACGGGCGGCATCGGTCATTTGCAAATGGAGTTGTTCAAAAACCTGACGCAAACCTTCATCGTGCATATTCCCTATAGCGGCGGCGGTCCAGCTTTACGCGACACGGTGGGTGGGCAGTTAATGATTATTTTTGACAACCTGCCCTCGGCTTTGCCGCACATCAAGGACAAACGACTGCTGGCCATGGCGGTGGCCGCCCCCGAGCGACTGGCCGATTTGCCAGGTGTTCCCACTTTCAAAGAACTGGGCTTGGAGCCTGTCAACCGTCCTGCTTTTTACGGCATTTACGGCCCCAAGGCCATGCCCAAGGAGTTAGTGCAAAAGCTCCATGCTGCAGTGCTGAAAGTGCTGCAAGACCCGGCGGTGATCAAGCGCATCGAAGCCACGGGGTCCAAGGTGATTGGCAATACCCCAGAGCAATTTGCCCAGCAATTAAAGGCTGAGTTCGAGGTGTACAAAAAGGTCGTTCATGCCCAAAAGCTCCACCTCGACTAAGTCCCACCCCTTGGTGGAAATTTTTGTAGGTGCCCTGTGGCTGGAAGACGGCTTGTCGAGCAACACCTTGTCAGCCTACAGGCGCGACATACAAGCTTTTGCTCAGTGGTTAGAGACGCATTCTTTGCAACTGGAAGTTGCTGGCGAACATGATGTGCAAGCTTATTTTGCCGATCAACACGCGCACACCCGCGCCAGCACAGCCAACCGGCGCTTGACCGTGTTGCGGCGGTTTTACCGATGGGCTTTGCGTGAAAAACACTTAAGCCTAGACCCCACACTGAAATTGCTCACTGCACGACAAGCCACGCGTTTCCCCCAAACCTTGAGCGAGACGCAGGTCGAGGCATTGCTGGCGGCCCCCGATACAGAGACCGATTTGGGCTTGCGCGACCGTGCCATGTTGGAGTTGCTCTACGCCAGTGGTTTGCGCGTCAGCGAGTTGGTCGACCTGCCCATGCTCTCGCTCAATTTACGCGAAGGCGTGCTGCGCATTACCGGCAAAGGCAACAAAGAACGTCTGGTGCCTTTTGGTGAAGAAGCCGCAGACAGCTTGGAGAAATACCTCCACCAATCACGCCCTGCGCTGCTGGGCAAGCACAACGCGCCTGCGGTGTTTGTCACCCAGCGTGGCGCGGCCATGTCGCGGGTGATGTTTTGGAAGCTCATCAAAAAATACGCGCTCTTGGCGAATATTCATGTGCCCCTGTCGCCGCACACTTTGCGCCACGCTTTTGCCACCCATTTACTTAACCATGGCGCAGATTTGCGTGCGGTGCAAATGCTCTTGGGGCATTCAGACATTTCCACCACCACCATTTACACCCACGTGGCCAAGGAGCGGCTCAAAGCGCTGCATGCGCAACATCACCCAAGGGGCTAAGTGTGTGAGGCTAGAGGCATTGTTAAGCGTTGCGCCATCAGCCAGTCAATTTCCTCTTGGGTGAAACCTGCTGCCAAGCGCGCTGAGGAGTTGAAGGGGGGCTTTAAGCGCGGTGCGGCATGATGCTGGACCAACAAAGGGTAGTGGCTTAAAGGGTCAAGGCCATGCGCATCACACAGATGCCTGAACCAGTGGTTGCCTATTGCCACATGGCCTACTTCGTCGCGCAAAATGGTGTCCAGCACCGACTGAAAAGCTTTGGCGTGCGGGGAAGCGGACAACAACAATTTGGCTTGTATCAGCGGCGTGGCATCCAAGCCTCGCGCCTCCAAGGTGCGCGGTACCAAGGCCATGCGGGCAAGTACATCGCCGGCGGTTTTTTCGCACATAGACCACAAACCGTCGTGGGCGGCGAAGTCGCCATAGGCATACCCCATTCGGTCTAACAAGTTTTGCAGCAGCACAAAATGGGTGGACTCTTCATAGGCCACGCTGAGCCAATCTTGGTAATAAGCCTCAGGCAAACCAGCGAAGCGCCAAACCGCGTCCAGCGCCAAGTTGATGGCATTGAATTCGATATGGCACACCGAGTGCACCAAAGCTGCTAAACCTTTGTCGGTGTGCACCGAACGCTGTGGCACGTGTTGCGGGTTTTGCAGCAGCGGTTTGTCGGGTCGACCTGGCGCCTTGTGGCTGGCGTCTTGCATCAGGGCTTGGGTATCCAAAGCCAGTGTTTCACGCTGGGCCCAAAGCAGTTGAACCGCCTGCACTTTGTCAGCGGCCTGGGTTTCGCACAATGCGCTGTAAGCGGCTTCTCTTAATTCCATCTCTACAATTGTAGAAACCTTAAGCGAACAACTACACCATGGCCATTTATCAACTTGACGACCACTCCCCCCAGATCGACCCCACAGCTTGGGTGGCAGACACTGCGCAAGTCATGGGTGCGATCACCTTGGCGGCCCACACCAGTGTTTGGTTTGGCGCGGTTTTGCGCGGCGACACCGAGACCATCCACATAGGTGAAGGCAGCAATGTGCAGGATTTGGCGGTTATCCACGCTGACATTGGCTTGCCAGTGGTGGTGGGTAAACATGTGACTGTGGGCCACCAAGGCATGCTTCACGGTTGCACCATTGGCGACGAGAGTCTGATTGGTATTGGCGCAGTGGTTTTGAATGGTGCGCGCATCGGTCGCCATTGTGTGGTGGGTGCGGGCTCGGTGGTCACCGAGGGCAAAGCGTTTCCCGATGGCAGTCTGATCATGGGTACTCCTGCCAAGGTGGTGCGCGAACTCACCCCCGAACAAATCGAAGGCTTGCGCATGAGCGCCAAGCACTACATACAAAACGCTTTGCGTTTCAAAAATGGATTGACAAAAATCGCATGAGCGAACTGCATAAATTTTTATTTGAAGGTCTTCCGGTTCGCGGTGTCTTGGTGCGCTTGACCGACAGTTGGCAAACCGTGCTGGCCAAACGCGCAGCCAATGCTGAAACCGGTGCTTACCCCCAAGCGGTTCGCGCTTTACTGGGTGAAATGACCGCTGCGGCGGTGCTGATGCAAGCCAACATCAAATTCAATGGAGCCTTGGTCTTGCAAATGATGGGCGAGGGCCCTTTGAAATTGGCGGTGGTGGAAGTTCAATCGGATATGCGGTTTCGTGCTACCGCCAAAACCATTGGCGAAGTGCAGCCAAGCATGGGTCTGGCCGACATGGCCAATCAGCGTAATCTGGGGCGCTGTGCCATCACCCTAGACCCCCTAGGGCGTCGCCCTGGGCAGCAGCCCTATCAAGGTGTGGTGCCTTTGTATGATGACCAAGGCCAAGCGATCAAGCGTTTCAGCGATGTGCTGGCGCATTACATGTTGCAAAGCGAGCAACTCGACACCACCTTGGTCTTGGCCGCCAATGACGAAACAGCCGCGGGCTTGCTGATTCAACGCCTGCCCATGCATGGCGCTGCCAATTTGGCCGGCAAACAGAGCATGGCCGATGAGGACCAGATTGGTCGAAATGAAGACTACAACCGCATTGCCATATTGGCGCAAAGCTTGACCAGCGAAGAACTGCTTACGCTCTCAAGCGACAAAATCTTGCACCGATTGTTTTGGCAAGAGACCCTGCGTCGCTTTGAGCCGGAATTGGGTGAAGACGCGCCGCGTTTTGCTTGTTCTTGTAACCGCGACAGGGTCAGCAATATGTTGCGTGGCTTGGGTGAAGAAGAAGCCAACAGTATCTTGGCTGAACGCGCTTTGATCGAAGTGGGATGCGACTTTTGTGGTCAGCAATACCGTTATGACGCGGTGGATGCAGCTCAGTTATTTGCCCAGTCAGATATTCAGCCGCCTGGCCCTTCAGCCTTGCAATAAGCCCGAGAAAAGACGCCGCTCGCAATCAGGGTCGCTGCAGGTTTCGCACATACCTTGCCAGCGCGCAGGCACTTCTTGGCACCCCATACCCTTGACTGACTCAAGCGGCAACAGCGCCTGTAAGCACTGCTTCACCCAAGCCGCGTCGCTTATCTGTATGACTTGAAAAGGCAAGCCCTGCAAGATCAGCGTGTTTCGCCACAATGCTGTGCAGTTGTCTTGATGCTTGCTTGAGAACAACATGATGCGATAGGGCAAAGGGGGTGGCCTCCACTCTTCAGATTTGTCTGGTGTAAGTAAAGAAACACCCGTGAGCACAGGCGCTAAGGCTTGCGCTAAAACCGTTGTCAGTTCTTGCATTCGGGGCTGTGAGAGCCCGAGCAAAACTATTTGCATTGATGCCTTATTTGGCTATATGTACAAATATTTCGTTGGGCTTGACCATGCCAATTTCGCCACGGGCACGCTCTTCCACCATTTCCATGCCGTCGCGCAAGTCGCGAAGCTCGGCACGCATGCGCTCGAGCTTGAGTTCGGCTTGGGAGTTTTGTGCAATTTGTGTTTGGTATTGCTGACGCAGTCGCCACACATCGGGTACGCTGCCACGACCCAACCACAGTTGCAGTTGAAAAACCACAAACAGGGTAAGCAAAATGACAGGGATGGGACGACGCATAAATACTGATTCAGGTCGGGTTCAGGAGCGGAGATTGTAAAAAGCTGCACGGCCAGGATAGGTGGCGATGCTACCGAGATCTTCCTCTATACGCAATAGCTGGTTGTATTTGGCCATTCGGTCGGAACGACTGAGTGAGCCGGTTTTGATTTGACCGGCGTTGGTGCCCACCGCGATGTCGGCAATGGTGGAGTCTTCGGTTTCTCCTGAGCGGTGGCTGATGACGGCGGTATAGCCTGCGCGCTTGGCCATTTCGATGGCAGCGAAGGTCTCGCTCAAGGTGCCAATTTGGTTGATCTTGATGAGGATGGAGTTGGCAATGCCCTTGTCTATGCCTTCTTGCAAAATTTTGGTGTTGGTGACAAATAAATCGTCTCCCACCAATTGCACTTTTTTGTTCAATCTGTCACTTAAGACTTTCCAGCCGTCCCAGTCACCTTCAGCCATGCCGTCTTCAATGCTGATGATGGGGTATTTATCTGCCCAAGTGGCCAATTTGTCCGTCCATTGACCTGCGTCAAGCACCAAGCCCTCGCCGCTTAGGTGGTATTGACCGTCTTTATAAAACTCGCTGGCCGCGCAATCCAAGCCCAGCACAATTTGCTCGCCTGCGGTGAAACCGGCTTTGTCGATAGCGTCCAAAATCATTTGGATGGCCGCTTCATGACCTGGCACATTAGGGGCAAAGCCGCCTTCGTCGCCCACTGCGGTGCTCATGCCTTTGTCACTCATGATTTTCTTCAAGGCATGAAACACTTCAGCGCCGTAGCGCAAGGCTTCGCGAAAATTGGGAGCGCCCACGGGAATGATCATCAACTCTTGCAGGTCGAGGTTGTTATTGGCGTGCGCCCCCCCATTGATCACATTCATCATGGGAACCGGCATTTGCATGCGCCCCATGCCACCGAAATAGCGGTACAGCGGAAGCCCCGACTCTTCGGCAGCAGCCCGCGCCACAGCCATGGAGACAGCCAAAATGGCATTCGCACCTAACCGGGCTTTGTTGTCTGTGCCGTCGAGTTCATTCAAGGTGTGATCAAGGAAAGCCTGCTCGCTGGCGTCCAAGCCAATCACTGCTTGGGTGATTTGGTTGTTCACATGCTCCACCGCTTTGAGCACGCCTTTGCCGCCGTAGCGTGTGGGATCCTCATCGCGAAGCTCGATGGCCTCGCGACTGCCGGTGGAGGCGCCTGATGGCACCGCCGCACGGCCCATGATGCCGCTCTCCAACAACACATCGCACTCTACCGTGGGGTTGCCACGGCTATCCAAAATTTCACGACCAACGATGTCGACGATTGCACTCATGTTCTGACTTTCTTCAAAAGAGCTAGACGCAGGCTCACACAGCCTGAGGGTTAAAAATCAAATGGAAAAATGGTTCTCAAGAAGCGGGCCTTGCTTGGTGGCTTGGTCAATGGCGACCAAGCTCTCAAGCAAAGCTTTCATGTGTTTCAAGGGCACGGCATTGGGACCATCCGACCAAGCCTCATGAGGCTTGGGATGGGTTTCCATGAACAGACCCGCCACGCCTGCGGCCACGCCAGCCCGCGCCAGCACCGGCACCATTTCGCGAGCACCGCCACTGCTGGTACCTTGGCCGCCTGGTTTTTGCACCGAGTGGGTCACATCAAACACCACGGGCGCACCGGTTTTGCGCATCTCGGCCAAACTGGTCATATCAGCCACCAAATTGTTGTAGCCAAAGCTCACGCCGCGTTCGCAGGCCAAGAAGTTGTCTTTGGGCAGACCGACTTCGTCTGCAGCAGCGCGGGCTTTGTCGATCACGTTGGTCATGTCCCAAGGCGCGAGAAATTGCCCTTTTTTAATATTGACGGGTTTGCCAGACTGGGCAACTGCACGGATGAAATCGGTTTGTCGGCATAAAAAAGCGGGGGTTTGCAAGACATCAACCACGCTGGTCACCGCTTTGATTTGGGATTCATCATGCACATCGGTCAGTACCGGTATGTGCAACTGGCGGCGCACTTCACCCAAAATTTTCAGGCCAGCATCGAGTCCCAAACCCCGTTGTGTGTTGCCAGAGGAACGGTTGGCTTTGTCAAAAGAGCCTTTGTAAATGAGCGGAATGCCTAGCGCCATGCAAATGTCTTTGAGTTGACCGGCAACCTCTATAGACATCTCCAAACTCTCAATAGAGCAAGTGCCAGCAATCAGGAAAAAAGGCCTGTCTAGGCCCACATCAAAACCGCAGAGTTTCATGCCACCACTTTCAATCGCTTGCGCTCGCTTTGGTAGCTCAATGCCGCTTTGATAAACGCAATAAACAAGGGATGACTGTCCCAAGGGGTGGACTTGAACTCGGGGTGAAATTGCACGCCCAGATACCAAGGGTGAACGTTTTGCGGCAGTTCCACAATTTCAGTTAGTTGTTCGCGTTGTGTCAAAGCGGATATGACCAAGCCAGCTTGGCGCAGTTGGTCTAAGTAATTCACATTGGCTTCATAGCGGTGGCGATGGCGCTCACAAACATGGTCGCCATAGACCTGATGCGCCAAAGTGTGGGGTGCCACATTCGAGGTTTGGTCGCCTAGGCGCATGGTGCCACCCAAGTCGGAATGGAGGTTGCGGGTTTGCACTTTGCCATCAGCGTCTTTCCACTCTGTGATCAAGGCGATGACGGGATGCGGTGTATCAGGCTCAAATTCGGTACTGTTGGCATTTGTCAAACCTGCCACATGGCGTGCATATTCGATGGTGGCGACCTGCATACCGAGACAAATACCCAAATAGGGAACTTTGCCCTCACGGGCAAAGCGTGCCGCACAAATTTTGCCTTCGATGCCGCGCTTGCCAAAACCTCCTGGCACCAAGATTGCGTCAAAACGAGACAACTGGGCGATATTGGAAGTGTCCAGATTTTCCGAATCGATGTACTCGATATTGACTTTGGCGTGGTGGTGAATGCCCGCATGGCGCAAAGCTTCATTGAGCGATTTGTAACTGTCTGACAGGTCGACATATTTGCCGACCATGGCGATGTGCAACTCAAACTGGGGGTTCTCAACCTCTTGCACCAAATCATCCCAACGCTTCAAAGATGCAGGCGCTGTGTTGATGCGCAGTTTTTCGCAAATCAAGGCATCCAAACCTTGCTCGTGCAGCATGCGCGGGACTTTGTAAATGGTGTCTACATCCCACATGGAGATCACACCCCATTCGGAGACATTCGAGAAGAGGGAAATTTTGGAGCGCTCTTCTTGCGGGATGGGGCGGTCCGCACGGCACACCAAAGCATCGGCTTGTATACCAATTTCGCGTAATTTTTGCGCTGTGTGTTGGGTAGGCTTGGTTTTGAGTTCGCCCGCTGCGGCGATCCAAGGCACATAGCTCAGGTGAACAAAAGCCGCGTTGTGCGGCCCCATGCGCAAGCTCATTTGGCGCACAGCCTCAAGAAAGGGCAGGGATTCGATGTCACCGACCGTGCCGCCAATCTCAACAATTGCCACTTCAACTTCATCAGGTGTGCCCAAACCTGCGCCGCGTTTGATGAAGTCTTGAATTTCGTTGGTGATGTGCGGAATGACTTGAACGGTGATGCCTAAATAATCGCCACGGCGTTCTTTTTCGAGCACGCTTTTGTAGATTTGGCCCGTGGTGAAATTGTTGGTGCGCCGCATGCGCGTGGTGATAAAGCGTTCGTAGTGACCCAAATCCAAATCGGTTTCCGCACCATCTTCGGTGACAAAAACTTCTCCGTGCTCGAAGGGCGACATGGTGCCGGGGTCGACATTGATGTAGGGATCGAGCTTGATTAGAGTGACTTTGAGGCCTCGCGATTCAAGAATCGCAGCGAGGGAGGCTGAGGCGATTCCCTTACCCAGGGAAGACACCACACCGCCGGTGACGAAGACAAATTTGGTCATGTCGCAAGGGGAGGGCCTAGTCTCCCTAGAGGGGGTAATGCCAAATTATAGGCGCTCTGCTACATTGCGCCCCATGAGTGATCTGTCGAACAAACATATCGTGCTGGGATTGAGCGGGGGAATTGCTTGCTACAAAGCCGCAGAGTTGTGCCGTGCTTTGGTCAAACAAGGCGCGACAGTGCAGGTGGTCATGACCGAGGCGGCCGCCCAATTCGTCACCCCTGTGACCATGCAAGCCTTGTCCAACCAAACGGTTTATGTGTCGCAATGGGATCCACGCGAGCCCAACAACATGGCGCACATCAATCTCACGCGCAATGCCCATGCCATTCTGGTTGCCCCTGCCAGCGCTGACTTCATGGCCAAGCTTTTGCACGGACGCGCTGATGATTTGCTCAGCTTGATGTGCTTGGCCAGGCCCCAAGACACCGTGCCCTTGCTGTTAGCACCTGCTATGAACAAAGAAATGTGGGCGCATCCTGCGACGCAACGCAATATGTCTCAACTGCGCCAAGACGGAGCTATCGTCTTGGGCGTGGGCCAAGGCGATCAGGCTTGTGGCGAAGTGGGAGACGGGCGCATGCTTGAACCCGATGAATTACTGTATGAATTAACAGCTCTGTTTCAGCCCAAGGTTTTGCAAGGTAAAAAAATTCTCATCAGTGCCGGTCCCACTTATGAGTCGATGGATCCGGTGCGGGGCATCACCAATTTGTCTAGCGGGAAAATGGGCTTTGCCTTGGCGCGGGCCGCCCATGAAGCCGGCGCAAGTGTGCAACTGGTGGCCGGCCCCGTCAGCCTGTCCACGCCTTATGGCGTGGCGCGTACCGATGTGCGTTCGGCGCTGGAAATGCATGCAGCGGTGATGGCACAAGTTGAACGCGCAGACATTTTTATCGCGACGGCGGCAGTGGCCGACTGGCGTCCCGCGCAGGCTGCAACTGAAAAGATCAAAAAAGGCAGTGAAGGATTACCAAGCTTTGAGTGGGTTGAGAACCCAGATATCTTGGCCGATGTGGCTGCCCACCCGCGTTCCCAAGCGGGGGATCTGTACTGCGTGGGCTTTGCAGCAGAAACCCATTACTTACAAGCCCAAGCGCAAGCCAAACGTGAGCGCAAAGGCGTGCCATTGATGATCGGTAATTTAGGCCCAGCCACTTTTGGTCAAGATGACAACGCGTTGCTGGTCATCGATGAGCAGGGGGCAAAAGAGTTACCCAGAGCTGCAAAGTTAATCTTGGCGCGACAGTTGCTCGCTGACATTGCCCTGCGTATCAGTTCAAAGACAAAAGGGCAGGTATGAAATTGGATGTGAAAGTGATGGACCAGCGCTTGCGCGAGATGCTGCCCAGCTACGCCACCCCCGGCAGCGCAGGCTTGGATTTACGCGCATGCTTAGACCAAGCGCTGACCTTGCAAGCCAATGCGTGGCAATTGCTGCCCACCGGCATGGCGATCCACTTAAAAGACCCCAACTACGCCGCGCTGATCTTGCCTAGGTCCGGTTTAGGGCACAAACACGGCATTGTTTTGGGTAATTTGGTGGGGCTGATTGACAGCGATTACCAAGGCCAACTCATGGTCAGCGCATGGAACCGCAGCGACGTGGCTTTCACCATCGAACCCATGGAACGCATCGCGCAACTGATCATCGTGCCCGTGGTTCAAGCCCAATTCAATCTGGTCGATGCGTTTGATGTCGCCACCGAAAGAGGCGCTGGTGGTTACGGCTCCACCGGCAAGCGTTGAAGATTTTTAGTGCAAGGTATCGTTGCCGGGCAAACTAGGTAAGGTAAAAAACCCCGAGCCGCAGGTGCCGTGGGTTTTCTCTGGTTGGGTTGGCGCTCGCACGCCCGTGATGGTGAGGGAAATTCGCAAAGCCATGCCCGACAAAGGATGGTTGCCATCCATCACCACATGTTCTGGGTAAATATCTGTCACTGTGTAAATAACATCTTTGGGCACGTCAGGACTGCAGGCCGAGGGCAGGGCATGGCCCTCTATGGTCATACCTTCCTCGAGTTCAGCAGGAAACAAGTGGCGAGGCTCTAAAAAAATCAACTCTTCGTTGAAGTCACCAAAAGCTTCCTCGGGTTCTAAATGCAAATCCAGTTGATCGCCGACTTGGTGTTCTTGCAAAGCCAATTGGATTTTGTCGAGTAAATCATGCCCCCCAAGGTAAAACTCCACGGGGTCGTCGAGTTCATCCAAAATTTGGCCTTGGGCATCTTTCAGCACCCAGGTCAGGGCAACAACGCAGTCTGGTGTTATGTTCATGGGGCGGAATTGTCGCAGTTTGGAGAAACGTCTTGAAAAAGCCCTTGCCACACCCTTTATTGGGTACCTTAAGCGCAGACACTTTCATGCGCCGCTATTGGCAAAAAAAACCTTTGCTGATTCGCCAAGCCGTGGCGGGCATCCAACCCATGTTGAGCCGCCAGCAGTTGTTTGCTTTGGCTGAATCTGAGGATGCAGAGTCGCGTTTGGTCATTCAGGACAGCACAAGTGGCCACTGGCGTATGCGCCAAGGACCATTTACTCGGCGCAGTTTGCCCAGTTTGAAACAAAGTCATTGGTCTTTGTTGGTGCAAGGCGTCGATTTATACAACGATAGCGTTGCTGCTTTGCGCGATCAATTCCGGTTTATTCCGGATGCCAGGCTGGACGATGTGATGATCAGTTATGCCACCGACCAAGGTGGCGTGGGACCGCACTTTGACAGCTACGATGTGTTTTTATTGCAAGTTCATGGCCAACGTCGCTGGCGCATCAGCCAACAAAAAGACCTCAGTTTGCAAGACGACACGCCTCTGAAAATCTTGCGTCATTTCAAAGCGCAAGAAACTTGGCTGCTCGAACCGGGCGACATGCTTTATTTGCCACCGCATTGCGCCCATGAAGGTGTTGCTGTGGGTGAATGCATGACTTATTCGATGGGCTTCAAGGCGCAAAGCCCTGAAGCCTTGGCGCAAGAATTGTTGCCTCGAATGGCTGACTTGCAAACCTTTGAAGCCTCTGAAGCCTCTGAAGCCTCTGATTTGTACCGCGATCCGCACCAAGCCGCCACCTTGCATCCAGCGCGAATCCCTCAGCAGTTGCAAGTTTTCGCGCATCAAGCGCTGAAAAAAATATTGCTTCAAAAGCAGGCCAGTCAGCTTGCTTTGGGAGAGTGCTTGAGTGAGCCTAAAGCGCAGGTTTGGTTTCAGGCGCAACCCAGTCAAGACATAAGCTCAGGCGTTGTTTTGGATCGAAAAACCAAAATGCTTTATGACGATCGCTGCGTTTATATCAACGGTGAAAGTTGGCGATGTGCGGGTGCTGACGCCAAAACTTTTCGCCAGTTGGCAGATAAAAAATTTCTCAGTCCTAAGCAAATTCAAACAGCCAGCACTGTGCTTTCAGAGCTTTTGCAAAACTGGTTGCAAGCCGGTTGGCTGCATGTGATGCGTGTTCAAAAATAGTCAGTAAATGTACTTACATAAGGCATACGGGATTTCACCTACAATAACTCACTAAGTTGAACAGGCTTGTGCCCGTCGGCTTAGTCGCATGTTGAGATTCATACCAAGGCATGCGGCACCCCTCGAAATCTCTCGAATCTATTCTTAAGGAACCCCCATGAAAAAATCACTCCTCTTGGCAGCATTATTGGCTGCTGCTTTGGTCGCTTGCGGTAAAAAAGAAACACCTCCTGCACCTGCTGCTGAAGCCCCTGCTGCTGCGCCTGCACCTGCTGCTGCGCCTGCTGCTGAAGCGCCTGCTGCCGCCCCTGCTGCTGCACCTGCTGCTGAAGCCGAAAAGAAGTAATTTTTTGCTTCTGTCTCAAGCCACCTTTGGGTGGCTTTTTTTTGTCCTAAGATTCCTCCATGTCCTCTCTTTACACCACTAACAGTCCCCTCATTTCTGTCGCAAGAAGCCAAACTTTGGGCGATGTACTCAGGCGAACCGCTCAGCGACTTCCTGAAAAAACAGCCATCATTTGCGGGCAAACCCAATGGAGCTATGCCCAGTTTGATGCGTTGGTGAACCGTTTGTCAGTGGGTCTAAGCGCTATGGGTATCCAAGCGGGCGACCATGTAGCGATGTTGGCGCGCAATTCCCATGGCTTTGCCGCCACGCGTTTTGCTTTAGCCCGCATGGGTGCCGTTTTGGTCCCCATCAACTTCATGCTCAAAGCCGATGAGGTGGCGTATATCCTTCAACATGCCCAAGCGCGGGTGCTGGTCACTGACAGTGAACTCACGCCCTTGGCACAAGCTGCTGCTGCCATAGGTACCCAAGTGGCTGATTTTATTTGGATACCTTCGGAAGGTGATACGCAGCCAAGCCCTGGCATGCACAACTTTCACACCTTGTCTGCCGCTGAGGGCGCTTTGCCGCCGCAAACTTTTTCAAGTTCCGATGTTTTGCAAATTGTGTATACCAGCGGCACCGAGTCAAGTCCCAAAGGGGCTATGCTGACCCATGACGCAGTTTTGTGGCAATACGTGAGTTGCGTGATCAATGCCGAAATCCATACAGATGATTTGGCCTTGCATTCGCTGCCCTTGTATCACTGCGCGCAATTGGATGTTTTTTTCGGGCCGGCGGTTTATATGGGCAGCACCAATATCATCACAGCCAAGCCCACACCAGAAAACCTGTTGCCCTTGATCGAGCGCTTTGGCGTTACCAGCTTCTTTGCGCCGCCTACGGTTTGGATCGCTTTGCTGCGATCGCCTTTGTTGGACGCGAGCAAACTGTCCTGCTTGGCCAAAGGTTATTACGGCGCCTCCATCATGCCAGTGGAGGTGTTGCGTGAACTGGCTGCGCGTTTGCCTGGTGTGCGTTTATGGAATTTGTACGGGCAAACCGAAATCGCGCCCTTGGCCACTTTGCTGGGCCCCGACGATCAATTGCGCAAACCTGGCTCCTGCGGCAAAGCGGTAATCCATGTGGAAACACGCGTGGTGGATGAAAACATGAACGATGTTCAAGCCGGCGGCGAGGTGGGCGAAATCGTCCACCGCTCGCCCCACCTCATGCTGGGTTACTACAAGGACGAAGAACGTACGCGGGCCGCTTTTGAGTCGGGATGGTTTCACAGTGGTGACTTGGCCACCATTGACGCAGAGGGCTTCATCACCGTGGTTGATCGTAAAAAGGACATGATCAAAACAGGTGGAGAAAATGTTGCCAGCCGAGAGGTGGAGGAAATGATTTACCGCCTGACAGCCGTCAGTGAAGTGGCGGTGATTGGTTTGCCAGACCCTAAATGGGTAGAAGCAGTCACTGCGGTGATTGTGGTCAAGCAAGGCCTTGGTTTGGCTGAGGAAGAGGTGATCAAGCATTGCCAGCAGCATATGGCTGGCTTTAAATGTCCTAAGCGAATTATTTTCACTGATGTCTTACCTAAAAATCCCAGCGGCAAATTACTTAAGCGAGAACTGCGGCAACGCTACGCCTGAAGGTTTGTAAAGAGGCTTAATGCACCGTATACCAAGGCGTGCCTAGCAAGGGGTCGGCAACCGGTATTTCTTCGGCGCTACAACCGATGGCTGCGGATAAAACCATTTGCGCGAGTTCGGGGCGGTTATTGCGCTCGCTTAAATGCGCCGCCACCAGCAGATTTAAGCCGTCGTGACACAAGGCGCTAGCAAGTTGGGCTGATTCATGGTTGGACAAATGCCCTAAAGGTCCAGCGATGCGTTTTTTCAAAAAAATCGGGTAAGCCGATTGCGCCAGCAAGTCGCTGTCATGGTTGCATTCAAGCAGCAAGGCTTGGCAATCCTTTAAAGCCTGCACCACATGGTCGCTGCCGTGTCCTAAATCGGTGACAACCCCCAGACTGGTGGCGCCATCACTGCAACGAAGTTGCAGAGGTTCTCTGGCGTCATGCGGAACGGTAAAGGGCTGCAACTGCAAACTGCCAAGGCTCAGGGTTTGTCCATCTTTGACAAACTGCAGTTGTTCGCTGGGCAGTCCCCAGTCGAGAACACCGCTGGCCAATGCGGTTCCCTTGCTCATCCATACTTGCAGTGCAGAACGTTTGGCCAGTTGTTGGGTGTGACCAATATGGTCTGCGTGCTCGTGCGTAATAAACACTGCGTCGAGATCTTCCAGACTTAAATCTGCCATGGCCAAGCGCCGCGACAACTCTTTCACGCTCAAGCCGCAATCGATCAATAAGCGAGACACCAAGGTGCCGCAACGGGCCTCCACCAGGGTGGCGTTACCCGCGCTGCCACTGCCCAGATTTTTGAACCGCAGCACTTAATTACTGCAATTCTTTGACCAGCAACTGTGCAATTTTTTGCGCAGTAGCAGATGCATCAGGTTGGCCAGAGGCGTTCAAAATAGTAATGGTTGAGGAGGCGTTGTTGGGGCTGATGATTTTCAGACGGTACTGCTGAGGACCCAAACTGTTCTTGGATGAACTGAATAATTTGCTGAAGAAGCCTTCTTCGGTCTCATTCGGCATATCCACATAACGCACAAAGTAGATACCTTGCTTGCGGTCACGGTCTTCCACTGTGAAGCCATTGCGATCAAGCAGTACACCCACGCGACGCCAAGCCACATCAAAGCCTTGGTTGAAGCTGACTGCGGGCTTGCCATCTATGCTGGTGAGTTGGCTAGAACTCTTAGCGACGCCGCCTTCAAAAGCCTTGGCGCTGTCAGTTGTTGAGGGGGCCAGTCTGAGCATCAGTCGACGCAAAAACTCTTTTTCTAACTCGGGGTCATTGGCCCTTGGTTGCCATACCGTGCTTCTGGAAAGTTTGTCTGAGTAAACCTCGATCATGCCGCGGTGCACCACATACAACTCGGTATGGTTGGACTCGGTGCGGTCTAAACGGATACGGAATTTGTCACGCTCGCCGGTGGAATACAAACCATCGAGCACTTTGCCCAAATTGCGTCGAACAAAGTCTTGTGGCAATTTGGCGCGGTTTTCTGCCCACTCGGTTTCCATCAAGCCTATGGCTTGTTCGTCTCGCAACATGGTGAAGCCTGATTCTTTCCAAAAATCGCGCACAGCAATCCACAAATCTTCGGGGGGGCGAGCGATCTCAAGCCACATTTGGTTGCCAGAGCGCTTGACTTGAATATCAGCCAAGGCCAAGGGGCTGGTGAGAGGTCCAGAATCTGGATTTTTCAAGCCACCAAGTTCATTTGCGCTGATGGTGCCGCCGGGCACATCAAAGCGTTTGTTGCGGTTGATTTTGCTTAAATCAGGAGGAACTTCCAGTGAGGTGGCAGGCGGGGCCTCGGTTTGATTTTTGTAATTGACCTTATCGGCATCCATGACTGAACCACAAGCGGCCAAGCAACAGACCCACATCATCAGACCTAAGCGGTGAAAAACAGCAGATTTCGTTGGTTGCATTACAGAGTGTCCTTTGGGGCAATCAAATCAAGCCACAGTTGCGCATCGCGTTTTCCAACGCTGCTTGCAAGTGTGGGCTCAGGGGGGTCAGGGGCAAGCGCAAGGCTGGACTGCAAAGCCCCATGCGCTGGGCTGCCCATTTAACGGGAATGGGGTTGGATTCGGTGAACATGTTTTTATGCAGCACCAACAACTGTCGCTGCAGAGCCATGGCTTCTTGCGCATTGCCCGCGATAGCGGCAAGACACAACTCGTGCATCATTTTGGGGGCGATGTTGGCTGTGACGCTGACATTGCCATGACCGCCGCACAGCATCAAAGCCACTGCCGTGCCGTCGTCACCCGAGTAAATGGAGAAGCCTTGGGGGGCATCATGAATCAGCCACTGCGCACGTTCGATGTTGCCAGTGGCTTCCTTGATGCCAATGATGCCGTCAATTTGCGCCAAACGCATCACCGTGTCGTGCTGCATATCGGCAACGGTTCGGCCAGGCACGTTATACAAAATCATGGGTAAATCGACTGCTTCAGCGATGGCGCGAAAGTGCTGGTACTGCCCTTCTTGGGTGGGCTTGTTGTAATAGGGGACCACTTGCAGTTGGCAATCTGCGCCCACTTCTTTGGCGAAACGGGCCAACTCGATGGCTTCTGAGGTCGAGTTGGCGCCACATCCCGCCATGATGGGTACTCGTCCGTTGGCTTGCGCAACAGAGACACGGATGATTTCGCAATGCTCTTGAACAGACACGGTAGGCGACTCGCCGGTGGTGCCCACCACGCCAATGCAGTCTGTGCCTTGTTCGATATGCCAATCTATGAGTCGACGCAAAGCTGGGTAATCAATGCTGCCGTCTTCGAGCATTGGCGTGATCAAGGCCACGATGCTTGCACGTATGGGTTTCATTTAGGCTGGTATGACAATAAGGTGAAGGTGGTCATTCTAGCTTTTCCCTGTTGTATCAGAGCTGCCTGCAAAGCGTGTTGTGCGGTCTTGGCCGGCGAGCACAGCAACCATGCGTTGGACATACCTGTCAGGTGAATTCAAAAACACATCTTCATAGGCCACGATTCGCATGTGTTGGCAAATTTGCAAGAGCTCCCCATGCCCTAGCAAGAACTCTTCTCTGGAGGGTTTGCCAACGGTCTCATTGCCTTGCGCGAAGGTCTCGTAAATCAAAACGCCGTGGGGTTTGAGGCAGGCCAGTACATCTGCAAAGCTTGGACGCCACAAATAATTCGTGACAACCACTGCATCGAACTGGCGTCCCAAAAGCGGCCAAGGGGCGTTTTCCAAATCAGCGCATACAACCTCGCCATAAGATTTGGCAATACTCAGTGCATTTTCATCTCGGTCCACACCCAGCACATGAAAGCCATGGGTTTGCAAGTACTGCATGTGCCGGCCACTGCCACAAGCCACATCCAGTACGTGGGCTTGAGTGGGAATCAGGTGCGCCCAGCGCATCAGCCAAGGCGAGGGTGGTGTTAAAGGTGGGTGTGTCAAATCGATGTGGGGTGAAATTCTTTTTTCACGGCTTTGAGCACCATGCGGTCGACCAACCATGGCGCAATCAGTTTGAGCCAGCGGCCGATTTTGCCTTGCGCGGTCATGACCACTTCTCGCCGACGGCGAACCATGGCGTAAATGATTAATCTTGCGCAGTCTTTTACCGGCATGGCTTTGTCTTCATGCAAGCCGCTGACGCCAGCGGTTTGACCTTGGGCGTTGAGGCCATGGACGCGGATATTGGTGGCCACCACACCAGGGTAGGCGATGGTCACGCTCACGCCAGCGTCTTTGACTTCAGCGCGCAAGGCTTCAAAAAAACCCGTCATGGCAAATTTGCTGGCGCTGTAAGCGGTTCGCCCGGGAACCCCCACCAAGCCCGCCAAAGACGACACCGCCACGATGCGGCCATGGCTTTGTTTCAAATAAGGCAATGCGGCATGGGTACAGCAGACCGCCCCCCATAAATTGACCCGCATCAAGTCCTCATACCAACTGAGGTCTTGGGCATTCACGTCTTCAAACAAGGCATGGGCAGATACGCCCGCGTTGTTGATCAAAATATCCAAGCTACCCAGTTGGCTGACGGTGGTTTCTACCAAGTGACGGCATTGCTGCTCGTCGGTGATGTCGGTGGGCATGATCAGGGTGCGCGCACCCATGGCCATGCAGTCGGCGGCGACAGACTGCAGGCGTGCCGCATTGCGCGCAGCCAGCACCAGCATGGCTTGCAAGCCGTGTCT
>CAMBXY010000010.1 GCA_945871945.1 Bordetella parapertussis | reverse complement strand
TAGATACCCAGTGACGCGATGTCGCGGCTCAACACCACGGTGGAGTCTAGGTGAGCAAAAGTGGTGGCGGGAGAAGGGTCGGTCAAGTCATCGGCGGGCACGTAAACGGCTTGGATGGAAGTGATGGAGCCGACTTTGGTAGAAGTGATGCGCTCTTGCAAGCGGCCCATTTCTTCAGCCAAGGTAGGCTGATAACCCACCGCAGAAGGCATGCGTCCCAACAAGGCGGACACTTCGGTACCGGCCAAGGTGTAACGGTAGATGTTGTCCACGAAGAACAGCACGTCTTTGCCTTCGTCACGGAAAGATTCAGCGATGGTCAAACCTGTCAAAGCAACGCGCAAACGGTTTCCTGGGGGCTCGTTCATCTGGCCGTAGACCATGGCGACTTTAGATTCTTCCAAGTTCTTAAGGTTGACCACGCCGGAGTCAGCCATCTCATGATAGAAGTCGTTACCTTCGCGGGTACGCTCACCCACGCCAGCAAACACGGACAAACCACTGTGCGCTTTGGCGATGTTGTTAATAAGTTCCATCATGTTGACGGTCTTGCCCACACCGGCACCACCGAACAAACCGACCTTGCCGCCCTTGGCGAAAGGACACACCAAGTCGATCACTTTGATGCCGGTTTCCAGCAACTCTTGTGAGGGGCTGAGTTCATCGTAAGCAGGGGCTTTGCGGTGAATAGAAGCGGTATGGGTTTGGTCAACAGGGCCGCGCTCGTCAATGGGCGAACCCAACACGTCCATGATGCGTCCCAGTGTGGCCTTGCCCACCGGCACGGTGATGGCAGCACCCGTGTTGGTGACCATCAATCCACGACGCAAGCCGTCTGAAGATCCCAAGGCAATGGTGCGCACAATGCCGTCACCCAATTGCTGCTGCACTTCCAGCGTGAGCGCCGTGCCCTCAAGTTTGAGCGCATCGTAAATATGCGGCATGTGATTGCGGGGGAATTCGACGTCCACCACAGCACCAATACATTGGACGATTTTTCCTTGAATACCTGCGTGTGTCATTGCCTGAGCCATGATGGTTTGCTCCAAAAATAAAAGGTGTTACACCGCTGCCGCACCAGCCACGATTTCGGACAATTCCTTGGTGATCGCTGCTTGACGGGTTTTGTTGTAGATGAGTTTGAGTTCGCCAATCACACTGCCGGCGTTGTCGGTTGCGGCCTTCATGGCCACCATGCGTGCAGATTGCTCTGACGCGATGTTTTCAGCCACCGATTGGTAGACCAAGGACTCGATGTAAAGCTCCAACAAGTCATCAATCACGGCAGGCGCATCGGGTTCATACAAATAATCCCATGCATAGCTGCCAGAGGCTTTGGTTTCTTCGTGCATCTTGTCATGCGACAGGGGCAGCAATTGTTCAATCACCGCTTCTTGTTTCATGGTGTTGATGAACTTGGTGTAACAGATGTAGACCGCATCCAAATGCCCTTCGGTATAAGCGTCCAGCATGACTTTGACCGGACCAATCAAGGTTTCGATATGCGGCTTGTCACCCATTTGCGTGAGTTGCGCCAGCACCTTGATGCCCGAGCGATTGAGAAAACCCAGTCCCTTGTTGCCAATGGCCACGGTTTGCGCGGTCTTTCCTGCGGCTTGCAGTTCTTTGAGCTTGACCAAAAATGCCCGCAAGATATTGGTGTTCATGCCGCCACACAAACCTTTGTCGGTGGTCACCACAATGAAGCCGGTAGAGGCTGCAGTGTGCATCTTCATAAAAGGATGCACGTACTCCGGGTTGGCTTGACCCAAATGAGAGGCGATATTGCGCACCTTCTCGCTGTAGGGACGTGCCGCACGCATGCGGTCTTGCGCCTTGCGCATTTTGGACGCCGCCACCATTTCCATGGCCTTGGTGATCTTCTTGGTGTTTTCCACCGATTTGATCTTGCCGCGTATTTCCTTGCCGACTGCCATGAAGGGCTCCTTGCTGCTTAATGGCTTAGACGAACGATTTTTTGAACGCTTCGATAGCCGTGACCAATTCGGCCTCGGCATCTTTGTCCATGGCTTTGGCTGCTTCGAGCTTAGACAGCAAGGCCGCATTTTTAGATTTCAAATGCTGATGCAAGCCGTTTTCGAAGTTCAGCACTTGCTTGACTTCAATGTTGTCCAAAAAGCCTTTGTTGGCGGCGTAAAGCGTTGCCGCCATCAAGCTGATGGGAAGTGGGCTGTACTGCGCTTGTTTGAGCAACTCGGTAACACGCGCGCCGCGGTCGAGCTGCTTGCGGGTGGCTTCGTCCAAATCGGAAGCAAACTGCGCAAAAGCGGCCAACTCGCGGTACTGTGCCAAGTCGGTGCGAATACCACCCGAGAGGTTTTTCACCAACTTGGTTTGTGCTGCACCACCCACACGCGACACCGAGATACCGGCATTGATCGCAGGACGAACACCGGCGTTGAACAGCGAGGTTTCCAAAAAGATTTGGCCGTCGGTGATGGAGATCACGTTGGTGGGCACGAATGCCGACACGTCACCCGCTTGGGTTTCAATGATGGGCAATGCAGTCAAAGAGCCGGTTTTGCCTTTGACTTCGCCTTTGGTGAAAGCTTCCACGTAATCTGCGTTGACACGGGCTGCACGCTCGAGCAAACGGCTGTGCAAATAAAACACGTCGCCAGGGTAGGCTTCGCGACCTGGTGGGCGGCGCAGCAGCAAAGACACTTGGCGGTAAGCCACAGCCTGCTTGGACAAATCGTCATAAACGATGAGCGCGTCTTGGCCACGGTCGCGGAAGTACTCGCCCATGGTGCAGCCGGAATAGGCTGACACATATTGCATAGCGGCTGACTCGGAGGCCGAAGCGGCAACCACAATCGTGTAGTCCATGGCACCGGCTTGTTCGAGTGAACGCACCACGTTTTTAATCGATGAGGCTTTTTGACCAATAGCCACATAGATACAGGTCATGTGCTGACCTTTTTGGTTGATGATGGCGTCAATCGCGACAGCGGTTTTACCGGTTTGACGATCGCCAATGATCAATTCGCGCTGACCACGTCCCACCGGCACCATGGAGTCGATGGACTTCAGGCCGGTTTGCATAGGCTGGTCTACGGATTGGCGGGCAATCACGCCAGGCGCGACTTTTTCGATCACGTCGGTCATCTTGGCGTTGATCGGGCCTTTGCCGTCAATGGGCTGACCCAAGGCGTTGACCACGCGGCCGATAAGCTCGGGGCCCACCGGCACTTCCAAAATGCGACCCGTGCATTTGACCGTGTCACCTTCGGAAATGTGTTCGTATTCGCCCAAGATCACCGAGCCGACAGAGTCGCGCTCCAAGTTCAGCGCTAAGCCAAACGTGTTGTTGGGGAACTCGAGCATCTCGCCTTGCATCACATCGGACAAGCCGTGAATGCGGCAAATACCGTCGGTGACCGAAATCACGGTGCCTTGATTGCGCACATTGGTATCGCCTGTCGAGCCCTCGATACGGGTTTTGATCAGTTCAGAGATTTCTGCGGGATTGAGTTGCATGACTCTTTCCTTCTTCCTATGGTTGGGCCAACCTTGTGAGCGGGATGCTCAGGCGGTCAGCGCGACTTTCATTTGTTCCAAACGGGCTTTGACTGAGGTGTCTAGCACCTCGTCGCCGACCACCACACGCACACCACCAATCAGCTCAGGCTCGAGAGCCACTTGCACATGGAGTTTGCTGCCAAAGCGCTTTTCGAGCACCTTGGCCAAATCGTCGAGGGCAGCGCCCTCGATGGGGAATGCACTGTGCACCAAGGCTTTGCGAACACCACTTTGTGCATCGACAAGCGCATGAAAATGCTGCGCAATTTCCGTCAAGACACCCAAGCGTCCGTTGTCAATCAAGGTGGATAAAAAATTGATGGCAACAGGGGGCAAGTTGGCAGGGGCTACTTGTTTGAACAGATCAAGCACCTGCGCATCTGTGGACTTGGGGTCGTGAGCAAATTGCTGCAAACCAGCGTCCGCAGCAACAACTGCCAAGCCGTCCAACCAAGCAAGCGCTGCTGAAGCGTCTGCCTTGACCACTTGAAAAAGGGCCTCGGCATAAGGACGGGCAATGGTGGCGAGTTCAGCCATGGTGTTGCGTCCTCAAAGCTCTGTCTTGAGATGGTTCAACAAATCAGCATGCACGCTGGCATTGACTTCTTTGCGCAGAATTTGCTCAGCCCCTTTGACCGCCAACACTGCGACTTGGTCGCGCAAAGCCTCGCGGCTTTTGATCATGGCTTGCTCAGCTTCGGCTTTCGCTGCAGCAATGATTTTGTTGGCCTCGTCGGTGGCGCGGGTCCGAGCCTCGTCAATGATGATCGAAGCACGGTGCTCTGCGTCCGCAAGGCGTAAAGCTGCCTCGTTGCGGGTTTTGGCCAATTCCACTTCAACATGCTTGTGTGCATTCGATAACTCGACGCGGGCATGCTCGGCGGCTTTGAGGCCATGGGCAATTTTTTCGGCTCGCTCATCCAAAGCCAGTGCAATCGGGGGCCACACGAATTTCATCGTGAACCACACCAAAATTGCAAAAACAATGGCCTGAACGAACAGCGTTGCGTTAATACTCACGTCAACACCTCTCTTAAGGTAGCTTGCAAGTTACTTGAGGACGAAAGGATTGGCAAAGGCAAACATCATGGCAATACCTACGCCAATCAGAAACGCCGCGTCAATCAAACCCGCCAACAAAAACATTTTGGTTTGCAACTCATTCATCAGCTCAGGCTGACGCGCCGCGGCTTCCAAGTATTTGCTACCCATGATGCCAATACCAATACAAGCACCAATAGCGCCCAGTCCAATGATGAGACCGGCAGACAGTGCAACTAAACCAAGTACGTGTTCCATGAGAAGCTCCTAAGCAAGATGATGGAAGGTTGAGGAAAGAAAAACTCAGTGAGTATCGTGTGCTTGCCCGATGTAGACCAAGGTCAACATCATGAAAATAAAGGCTTGCAAGGCAACGATCAAAATGTGGAAAACAGCCCAAATAGAGCCGGCAATGATGTGAGCAATCGGCAACAAAATGCCCGTCATACTCAAGGCGGCAGCGCTGCCCATGAGAGCGATCAGCATGAAAATCAGCTCGCCCGCATACATATTGCCAAACAGTCGCATGCCATGCGAAACAGTTTTGGCAAGAAATTCAATCATCTGGAAACCAAAATTGATGGGCCACAAAAGAGGGTGGGCACCAAAAGGGGCGGTGGTGAGTTCGTGCAACCAACCGCCCAAGCCTTTGATTTTGACGTTATAGAACAAACAAATAAGCAAAACCGACACCGACAAGCCTAAGGTCGTAGATAAATCGGCCGTAGGCACTACGCGGAAGTAAGGGATGCTGTGGCCCAAGCCGGCCCACTCGAACAATTTGTGAAACAAATCGACAGGCAAAAAGTCCATGCTGTTGAGCAGAAAAATCCAGACAAACACCGTCAAAGCCAAAGGAGACACCAATTTACGGCTTTGTGCGTTGTTCACAATGCCACGGGCTTGGGTGTCGACCATTTCAAACAAAATTTCTACCGCGGCTTGAAAGCGTCCTGGCACACCTGAGGTGGCGGTGCGGGCGGCACGCCACAAAAAGAATGAACCGACAAAGCCTAATAAGACAGACCAAAAAATGGAATCGATATTGACCACGGAAAAGTCAATAACCCCGCCCATTGGCTTGGTTTGCAAATGGGTCAAATGGTGACTGATGTATTCGCCGGCGGTAAGTGTGCTGGTATCGGACATGTTCAACTCTTCAAAATCAATTTTGCGGTGTCGCTTGTCTTGGGTCTGCCCCAAGCCAGCGCCAACCAATAAACTTTCATTGCCAACAACATGCCTGCTAACAAAGCAGGCCAACTGACTTCATTCAAGACCCTGGGTGCGAGTGCCAACAACAGCACCGTTAACACCAACTTCACGCCTTGCCACACGGCAAAACCCACGGCCGCAGTCATCGCATTGACCGAGGCTGCACTTGAAGTCAGGCCTCTGGCGAACAATGCAGCAGGAACCACCACAGCCAAGGCGCCGTACATCACAGATATTCCTATTGATGCAAAACCCCAAAACCATGAACCCAGCATTGCCAAAACTGCTGCCAATGCCAATTGCGCCCCAAGCACCCACCACACTGATAAAGACGTATGCCGCTGTCTCCAAGCCTGCGCCTCTTCAGCCGTCAGAGGATGAAACTCCTTTTCAGGGGTCTGAGTGCTTTTGTCAGCGCCCAAGGAGACGGTGTCGGGATTGACCATTCACGCTTCCTCACATGCTGCAAAGCCCGCTATTGTAAGGTATCTTTATGACCCCATTTGAACCTTATCTTTAAAAGCCTTTTTCTATGCAAGAACCCATCACCGACAGTCTGATTGAATACCCCTGCGATTTCCCCATCAAAGTCATGGGTGAACACGTCAATGGGTTTGTGGACGCCATGTTGATGATCGTGCGCAATTTTGATCCTGATTGGGACGACTCGCGCATGACCAGACGCAGCAGCAGCGGGGGCAAATACCTAGGCCTTACCTTGACGGTCAGGGCCACCAGCCGCGAACAACTCGACGAGCTTTACCGCACACTCAGCACCCACCCGATGGTGAAAGTGGTGCTTTAGTGACTCTCGCCCGCACGCCCGCTGTGCAAATTCGCCATTTGGGTAGGGTGGATTACTTGCAGACTTACCAAGCCATGCAAGATTTCACCGCGCAGCGTGACAGCCACACGCCCGACGAAATCTGGCTTTGCGAGCATGAGCCGGTGTTTACCCAAGGCCTTGCTGGCTTGGCCGCCCACCTGCTGTCAACGGGCTCAGCCCCAGTGATTGCCACCAACCGCGGTGGCCAAGTCACTTTCCATGGGCCCGGTCAAGTGGTGGCTTATGCCTTGGTCGATTTGCGCCGCGCCGGCTACCATGTCAAAGAATATGTCTACAAATTAGAAGAAGCCGTTATTCGTACCCTGCTGCATTTTGGGCTGACGGGTTTACGCGTAGGTAAAGCGCCTGGGGTTTTTGTTCGCACGGATGCTCAAGCCCTGCATGCCCTGCTGCCCTCGCGACCTGGACCACAAGCCACGGCTTTGGCCAAGCCCCAGCCCGACTTCACCGGTCTGGCCAAAATTGCGGCCCTTGGCGTGAAGGTCAGCCGCCACTGCACCTACCATGGGCTTGCCTTGAATGTTCATATGGATTTAGCGCCTTTTCAGCAAATCAACCCCTGCGGGTATGCTGGCTTGGAGACCACCGACCTTTTTACAATGGGTGTTGATGTAGGCTGGCAAGAAGTGGCCGATGTTTTAGGCGAGAAACTTCGCCTTTATTTGGCCCCTTGATTCGCTCGAAGCCCTTGACACGCTTAACCACCTCTGAGCCACCGCAGACCATGACCTCTTCCGCAGACAACTTAATGTCCCCAAGCGCTACCCAGCCACACAACCCTCTGGCCAAGCAAAAGTCTTTGTCCAAGGTTTCGCGCATTCCCATCAAGGTCGAGCACACCGGCGAGGTCTTGAAAAAGCCCGACTGGATACGCGTCAAAGCCGCCTCGCCCAACTCGCGGTTTTATGAAATAAAAGACATTTTGCGTGCCAACAAATTGGTCACAGTGTGCGAAGAGGCGTCTTGCCCCAATATCGGCGAATGTTTTGGCAAGGGCACAGCCACCTTCATGATCATGGGCGACAAATGCACGCGTCGTTGCCCGTTTTGCGATGTGGGCCACGGGCGTCCCGACCCGCTGGACACGAATGAGCCCGCCAACTTAGCCAAAACCATTGCCGCCTTGAAATTGAACTACGTGGTGATTACCAGCGTAGACCGCGACGATTTGCGTGACGGCGGGGCGGCGCACTTTGTGGAGTGCATTCAGCAAACGCGGGCTTTGTCACCGCTGACGCAAATCGAGGTTTTGGTGCCTGACTTTCGGGGTCGAGACGACAGAGCCTTGGAGATTTTGAAAGCCGCGCCACCCGATGTGATGAACCACAACTTGGAAACCGTGCCCCGCCTTTACAAGCAAGCACGCCCTGGCAGCGACTATGCCTTCAGCTTGAACTTGCTGAAAAAATTCAAAGCACTGTTTCCCGATGTGCCGACCAAAAGCGGTTTGATGGTGGGCTTGGGCGAAACCGACGAAGAAATTTTGGCGACGATGCAAGACATGCGCGATCACCACATCGACATGCTGACCCTTGGGCAATACCTGGCCCCCAGCAGTCACCATTTACCTGTGCGCCGCTATGTGCATCCGGATACTTTCAAGATGTTCGAGGCCAAGGCTTATGAGATGGGTTTCAAACACGCCGCTGTAGGCGCGATGGTGCGATCGAGCTACCACGCGGATGCGCAAGCGCATGCGGCGGCAGACATAGCTTTCAAGCGCTAGCAGGCGTTCGCCAAGCCAGCATCAGGCCATCCCATTGCAAGCGCGCCACTTTAAGGTGACGCTCTTTCACATGGCCATAGCCTTTGATTTTGTCTGGGATGCGCGCAATCTCTAACGCCAAAGCTTGGCGCTCTGGGCTAAAGCCTCGCATCAACTCTTCAATAGACTCGCGGTATTGCGCAATCAATGCGCGCTCGCCGCGGCGCTCTTCGGTGTAGCCAAATACATCCAAGGCCGTGCCACGTAAAAACCGCAACTTGGCCAACATCTTGAAACCGCGCAACATGGAAGGGCCAAATTTTTGTTTGACCAACTCGCCTTGGGCGTTTTTGCGGGAAATCAGGGGTGGCGCCAAATGGTAGTTGAGCGTGAAGTCGCCCTCAAACTGGTCGGCAATGCGCTTTAAAAACGTCTCGTCTGTGTGCAGGCGCGCCACTTCATACTCGTCTTTGTAAGCCATGAGCTTGAACAGGTTGCGCGCCACCGCTTCAGCCATGGCAGGCGTTGTCTGCTGCAAAACCTTGTCGATGAAGCTGCTGTACTTATCGGCATAGGCAGCATTTTGGTATTGCACCAAAATTTGGGCGCGCTTTTGCACCAAGACATCTAAAGATTCACGGGTTTTGAACTGCACCACCTGGGCCGGCGCCAACAAGGCTCGCACCTTGGTGATGTCGTAAGCACACCAACGCCCCCAAGCGAAGGCTTTTTTATTCGACTCGACTTGTACGCCGTTGAGTTCGATGGCGCGTATCAGGGCTTCACGCCCCAAGGGAATCCAGCCCTTTTGCCAAGCGTAGCCCAGCACCATGGGGTTGATGTAAATGCTGTCGCCCAGCAACTGGGTAGCAAATTGGTTGGCATCAAAGGCGCCCAAGTTGCGCTTTTCTCCATCCAATGCCTGCAAGATATTGTCGACGCAGCCTTCGCTGGGGTTGGCCCAAGCACCGTTTTTCACAAACGCAGCGGTAGGTGAGCCGTGATCGTTGATAGCCACACGGGTGCGCCCAGGACGCAAGCGCAACATGGTTTCTTTGCCGGCCGTGACGATGGGGTCGCAACCCAAGATCAAATCGGCAGCGGCGGTAGACACGCGGGTGGTGCGAATCTGCGACTGCTGTTCTGCAATCAACACATGGCTCCACGTAGCGCCGCCTTTTTGCGCCAAGCCTGCAGAGTCTTGGGTGACAATGCCGCGCCCCTCAAGATGCCCAGCCATGCCGAGCAACTGACCGATGGTGATGACGCCTGTGCCACCCACGCCCGCCACCACAATGCCATAGCCGCCAGGGTAGACGCCGCGTGACAGTGAGGGCACTTCGGGCGCGGGGAGTTCGCCCAAGGCGAAGGGGTCAAGAGCGGGGCGGTCTTTGGTCTTCTTGCGTAAATGCCCGCCTTCGACGGTGACAAAGCTGGGGCAAAAACCTTTGACACAACTTTGGTCTTTGTTGCAAGTGCTTTGGTTGATGGTGCGTTTGCGACCGAAGTCGGTCTCTAGGGGCTCGACGCTCAAGCAATTGCTTTGTGTGCTGCAGTCGCCACAGCCCTCGCAGACCGCTTCATTGATGACAACCCGCACAGCGGGGTCGACCATGGTGCCGCGCTTGCGGCGGCGGCGTTTTTCGGTGGCGCAGGTTTGGTCGTAAATAATGACTGTGCAGCCTTTGATTTCACGCATCACGCGCTGCACGGTGTCGAGTTCATCACGGTGTTCGACGGCCACGCCTTCAGGCAAACCCAGCACCGCACCCACTGCGCCGTTGTGTCCCACGCTTTCGTATTTTTCGGGCTCGTCGGTGACGATGATGATTCGAGCTGCGCCTTCAGCGCGCATGCTTTGCGCGATTTGAATCACGCCGTGGCCTTCAGAACGCTCGCCAATGGGCTGGCCGCCGGTCATGGCGACCGCGTCGTTGTACAAAATTTTGTATGTGATATTCACACCGGCGGCCACGCTTTGGCGTATGGCCAAAATGCCGCTGTGAAAATAAGTGCCGTCGCCAATGTTGGCGAACATATGGGTGTCGTTCGAGAAAGGTTGTTGGCCAACCCAAGGCACACCCTCGCCTCCCATTTGGGTAAAGCCCACCGTGCTGCGGTCCATCCACAGCGACATGAAATGGCAACCAATACCGGCCATGGCGCGCGAACCTTCGGGCACCTTGGTGCTGGTGTTGTGCGGGCAGCCCGAGCAAAACCACGGCTGGCGATCGGCTTTAACCTCCAGCACGTGCATGGCTTTGTGTTTGGCCTCCAAGACCGCCAGTTGGGCGTCCATGCGCGAACGGGTGTCGGCGTCAACACCCATTTTTTTCAAGCGAACAGCGATGGCTTGAGCGATCAATGCGGGGGACAAATCGGCGTTGGCACGCAACAAAATATTGCTGCTGGGGTTGGACTGCGACCATTCGCCGCCTATATCGCCCTCGCCCTGATTGAATTTGCCCAGCACCCGGGGACGCTGCGCATCTGGCCAGTTGTACAACTCTTCTTTCAATTGGTATTCAATGAGCTGGCGTTTTTCTTCCACCACCAAAATTTCTTGCAAGCCCCGCGCAAACTCGCGGGTGCTTTCAGACTCCAAGGGCCACACCACCCCGACTTTGTGCACCCGAATGCCAATGCGTTGGCAGGTGGTGTCGTCTAGGCCCAAGTCGAGCAAGGCTTGGCGGGTGTCGTTATAGGCCTTGCCGCTGGCGATCAATCCAAAACGGTCATTCGCGCTTTTGATTACCGTTTGATTGAGCTTGTTGGCGCGGATATAGGCCAGCGCCGCATACCATTTGTAGTTGAACAACCTGGCCTCTTGGCCGAGCGCGTCATCGGGCCAGCGAATGTGCAAGCCGCCCTCAGGCATCTCAAACTCGGGCAGCACAATGCGCACGCCATTGGGATCAATCATCACCGAGGCGCTGGACTCAACCACCTCTTGGATGGTTTTCATACCCGCCCACACGCCGGCGAAACGGCTCATGGCGATGCCGTGTATGCCGTAGTCGAGCACGTCTTGCACAGACGCAGGAAAAAACACCGGCAAGCCACAGGCTTTGAAAATATGGTCGCTTTGGTGCGCTGCTGTGCTGCTTTTGGCCACATGGTCGTCACCGGCCAGCGCCAGCACACCGCCCCAAGGCGTGGTGCCAGCCATATTAGCGTGCTTGAACACATCGGAGGTGCGGTCTACACCTGGGCCTTTGCCATACCAAATGCCAAAGACGCCGTCGAATTTATTGCTGCCAGGCGGCGCAAAACCCAGTTGTTGTGTGCCCCACAAAGCCGTGGCGGCGAGTTCTTCATTCACGCCGGGCTGAAAAACAATCTGCTGAGACTGTAGAAAAGACTTGGCGCTCCACAAGGCTTGGTCGTAGGTGCCCAAAGGTGAGCCACGGTAACCGCTGATAAAGCCTGCGGTGTTCTTGCCCTGCAAAGCGTCGCGCTGGCGTTGCAACATGGGCAACTTCACCAAGGCCTGCACACCACTCATAAAGGCGCGACCATGGTCGAGGCGGTATTTGTCGTCGAGCTGAACCGTCTCTAAGGCTATTCGTATGTGTTCGGGCAGGGGCGCGTTCATAACAAGGTCTCCGGATACAGCATGGGATATTCTTTCAGTTTAGGTGCAAAACAGCCTTCTTGCTGCGGGAATATCCCTCAACTCACACCGTAACGATCCCTGTAGGCCTGCACGCGTGCAAGGTGCTGGATAAGCGTGGGGTCTGCACTTTGCTGCAAAAATCTCAGCAAATCGGCCAATTGCGTCACCGCGCAGACCTGCAAACCCAGTGTTTCTCTGACATATTGCACGGCGCTGTGGGGCATGTCGTGGGTTGCGCCTTGGTCGTCGAGCTCGGTGGCCATTTCTTGTCGGTCCAAGGCAATCACCACGGCGTGCGCGTGGGCACCTGCGGCTTCGATCAGGCGCACAGACTCGCGCACAGCGGTACCCGCGCTGATGACGTCGTCAACGATGAGTACCCGGCCCCTTAACGGCGCGCCAACCAAAGTGCCGCCTTCGCCATGGTCTTTGGCTTCCTTGCGGTTGTAGGCAAACGGCACATTGCGCCCCATTCTTGCCAACTCTGTAGCCACCACGGCGGCCAAGGGAATGCCTTTGTAAGCAGGGCCAAACACCATGTCAAACTCAAGCTTGCTGGCGACGAGTTGTTGTGCATAAAAGCTGGCTAAGCGCCCTAATTTGGCGCCATCGTCAAACAAACCCGCGTTGAAAAAATACGGCGAGAGTCGCCCTGCTTTGGTTTTGAATTCGCCAAAACGCAAAACCCCACTTTCCAGCGAGAATCGAATAAATGCCTGCGCCAAATCGGTTGGCGATGCACCTTGCTCAGCCATAGGGGATTCCTTGTTCACACTCACCAGCCTTAACCTCAACGGGATTCGCTCGGCCAGCAGCAAAGGGTTGCAAAGCTGGCTAGAAAAAACCAAACCCGATTGTATGTGTGTGCAAGAAATCAAAGCCCAAGAAAGCGATCTCGTGGGCGGCTTTGAGCAACTCGCGGGCTTGAATGGTTATTTCCAATGTGCTGAGAAAAAGGGCTATTCGGGTGTCGGCATTTACACCCGCCATGAACCCAGCCATGTCATCCAAGGGTTTGACGGCGGCGAGTTTGATGCAGAAGGCCGCTATTTAGAACTGCGCTTTGACACACCCCAACGCAAACTGTCCTTGCTGAGCGTGTACTTTCCCAGCGGCGCGTCAGGCCCCGAGCGGCAGGAAGCCAAGTACCGCTTCTTGGCTGTGATTTATCCCCACTTATTGGCTTTGCAGCAAGGACGTGATTTCATTTTGTGCGGGGATGTAAATATCGCCCACAGGGAAGCCGACTTGAAAAACTGGCGCGGCAACAAAAAGAACAGCGGCTTTCTTCCCGAAGAACGCGAGTGGATGACCCAACTCACTACCGAGGGTGGTTTGGTGGATGTTTACCGCCATTTGCACCCCGACACCACCGACGCTTGTTACACCTGGTGGAGCAACCGCGGCCAAGCCTATGCCAACAATGTGGGTTGGCGTTTGGACTACCACTTGGCCACACCCGCCTTGGCTGCCAAGGCCTTGTCTGCGTCTATTTACAAGCAAGAGAAGTTTTCCGACCATGCGCCTATTACCTTGCAGTATGACGGGGTGATCTGAATGGCTGTTGTCATACCCGAGAGCGAAATAGAATTTACCGCCATCCGTGCGCAAGGCGCCGGCGGGCAAAACGTGAACAAGGTGTCCAGCGCGGTGCATTTGCGCTTCGACATTTGTGCCTCGAGTTTGCCGCAAGCGGTGAAGGACAAACTGCTGGCCACCTCCGACCAACGCATCAACAACGACGGCGTGATTGTTATCAAAGCCCAAACCAGCCGCAGCCAAGATAAAAACCGCGCCGAGGCGGTGGCGCGTTTGCAGGAGATGGTGGAAATAGCTGCCAAACCGGTTATTCCACGCCGCCCAACCAAACCTACGCGTTCTTCACAACGTGAACGGGTTGACAGCAAAGTGATGCACGGTCAAACCAAGGCAGCTCGGGGGAAAGTGAATTTGTAAGCCCACAACTTAGGGGCTGGGTGCAGCTTAAGTGGAGCGCTGCAAACTTATCTCTAGCGCTGAGTTTTCCATTTGGTAACTGCCCGCCATGACTTGGCGGAACATGGCCTCGGTGCGCTCGACCACGCCGGGCCAATCCAAAGTTTTAGCGGTTTGCAAGGCTTCTTGTGCCAATCGTGCTTGCAAACTTGGCTCTTTGACCAAGGTACACACGGCCTGAATAAAGTTGTCTGGCAACTCGGTGTCTACACACATGCCGTTTTCGCCATGCTTGATCCATTGGCCGGCGGCCGCATGTTTGAAGGCCACCACCGCCAAGCCACTGGCCATGGCTTCCAAAGTAACGTTGCCAAAGGTTTCGGTCAAGCTGGCAAACACAAACACATCCGCGCTGGCGTAATGGGCGGCCAAATCTGCCCCACTGCGATAGCCTGCAAATAGGATGTCGGGATGCTGTTGTTGCAAACTCTCGCGCAAGGGCCCGTCGCCCACCAACACCAAACGTACCCGCGGGTTTTGTTGCTTGGCTTTGAGGTAAGCCTGAACCACCAAGCCCAGATTTTTCTCGGCAGCCAAGCGACCGACATACAACAACACGGGGTCCATCTCGTCAACGCCCCAAGATTGTCTTAAAGCGCTTTGTCTGTGAGTAGGTGAAAACTGCGAGGTATCAACGCCGCGTGGCACCACCTCGACACGCTGAAAGCCCTTGGCCATCAACTCTTGCTGCAACATGGCTGTGGGCACCATGGTGATGTCTGCGCGGTTATGGAATTTTTTTAAGTAAGTGCGTATGGCGCCGCTGAGCCAACCAATGCCGTAATGTTGGCTGTAAGCGTGAAAGTTGGTACGAAAGTCGGTGCTGACGGGTAATTTCAATTTGCGTGCGACTTGCAACGCCGACCAGCCCAAAGGCCCTTCGGTGGCGATATGAACGATGTCGGGTCTATGCTTGGCCCATAAACGATTGAGTTCACGCTTGGCGGGCAGACCCATGCGCAACTCGTTGTAAAAAGGAATGGGCAGGCCTTTGACCAGCAGCTCTTGGAAATTTTCTGAATGCACAGGCGTGTGTTGGGCTTGTTGCTTGGGCCGCACCAACCAGAGGTCGTGGCCTCGCGCTTGCAAGCCTTCTACAATTTTGCTCAAGGTATGTGCCACGCCGTTGATATCGGGTGGATAGGTTTCAGTGACCACAGCGATATTGAATCTTTGCTGCACTGACCCCAAGCGACTCACCTGAATATGCGCATCATTCTTCATGCTATGAATATGACTTTGAATTGCAACAGTTTGATGAAATTATTGTTGCAGTTGCATGACAAGCCTGTTTTGTGAGAGTTTTTTTCTGCACTGTCATCAAAATTTCATGCAATCGCGCCACAGTGCGATATTGTTTCAAAACCCGTGGTGACAACCACTTTTTATTTTTCAGGAGTTTTTATGCGCGAATGGCAGCAAACCCTTCAAACCCAGCGTTGGGATGATCACCGCTACTACCACCATTGCCGCGTGAACCAGTCGCTCCATCTCATCAGTGCCATTTCTTTTTTAGTGGCTTATGTTTATTTGTTTATTGACCCCGTGGTCTCGGCCTTGATTGCTTGGCTTGTCTCCATGACCACCCGTCAAATTGGTCACTTCTTCTTTGAACCCAAGGGCTACGACGAGGTGAACCAAGCCAGCCATGAGCACAAAGAAGAGATCAAAGTGGGCTACAACCTGCACCGTAAGATTGTTCTGCTGAGTATTTGTGCAGCCATTCCCGTGTTGGCTTACTGGATGCCCAACTACCTGCAATGGGCGGTTCCCCAAGCCTATGAAGACACCCCCTTGCGCATGACCGCCATCACATGGCTGTTTTTAGGTGTTGCCGGTTTGGTTTTCCGCGTTGCACAACTTTGGTGGCAAGACAGCTTAATGGCTGGTTTGGCTTGGGGTTTCAAAATCATCACCGACCCCTTCCATGACATCAAGCTGTATCACAAAGCCCCGCTTTATTTGCTGCGCGGCGAAAGAATTGACCCCATGGAACATGTCAGCGCGAAAGGCTTAGCCAGCTAAGCCCTTCCTTTTTTTAGCTCGAGGCCCAGCGGGCCTTGAGCATTTCTTTAAATACTTGTCGGCGTATGGGGCTTTGTTGATCAAGTGGGGGGGTCCACCACCAACCATCTTGTTGCATGTTTTTAGCGGCCTGCACAAAGCGCTTGCAGAGTTCTTCATACATGGCGTCATCGAAGTTAAGGCTCATGATCATGCGTCCCGACCCTACCCAACTCAAAGCAATGCCTTGCTCTCGCAAATAGTATTGAAGCATCCAGTGATACCTGCCAGGCACGTCGTACAACACCGTCCACACAGTTTCCATGCCGGCAACTCGAACCGGCAATTGGGCTTCACGCAAGCGGCTGTTGAGCATGGCTTGTCTGTCGGCCCATTGTTGGCTGGCGTTGGCCATCAGGTCTTTCACTTCAGGCGTGTCGAGTCGGTGCAAAAACACATTCATGGTCGCCATGACGGTGGGGTGGGCATTGAAGGTGCCGCGTGCAAAACAAATATTGCCGGGGCGGTCGTCACGGAAGCGCTTCATCCAAGCCGCATTGCCGCACAGCACGCCAATGGGCAAACCGCCGCCCAAGGTCTTGCCATAGGTAACCATATCGGCGTCCACGCCAAAGTAAGTTTGCGCGCCGCCTTTACCCAAACGAAAACCCAAAAACACTTCGTCAAATATAAGTGCAATGCCTTTTTCTGTGCACACTTCGCGCAATGTTTGCAACCATGTGGTGTAGGCCTGACGGTCGTAATGCACAGCGCGTTTTCCGTCAATCAAGGTGCTGTCCGTGGGGGCCGCACGGTTGGGGTGCATGGCTTGCAAGGGGTTGATCAACACGCAGGCGATGTCGTTGCGGTTACGCAAGACGCGCAAGGAGTTGGCATGCATATCGTTCAGGGTGAGGGTGTCGCCGGAAGGTGGCATGGGGTTGCCCGGGCCAGGCTGCACATCGTCCCACCACCCGTGGTACGCCCCAGTGAAGCGAACAATTTTTCGCTTTTTGCTATGGTATCTGGCCAAGCGCACCGCTTGCATCACGGCTTCGGTGCCCGACATGTGGAACGACACCTCGTCTTTGCCAGACAACTCACACAGCCGCTTGACGTTATCCAAGACACAAGGGTGATAGCCGCCCAGCACAGGGCCCAACTCATTGGCCATGGCTGCACCTTCGGCCATGCACGACTTGTAAAAGTCGTAGCCAAACAGGTTCACGCCATAAGAGCCGGTGACGTCGATAAATTGATTGCCGTCCATGTCGGTCAAATACACGTCTTGGCTAGCGTTCCAGAAATAGCCCAGCTGCAAATGTTTGGTGAGCACTTCGCGAAATTGGTAGGGCATGCGGTATTGACTGGTCAATTGCATGTCCGAAATCATGGGCTTGGCTTGAGCGGTATGCGCCAAGGTTTGGGGGCTGCGCTCTTTGAGTGTTTGCCCCAGCCGAGTGAGTGCGGCTTCACGCATCTTGCTGATGGCTTCGGGTGCTCCGTCGACACAAAACCAAGTGGCTTGAGGGTAGCTGTAAGCCGGCAACCAGTTGGCAAATCGCTTGGACATGCGCAAGTGCCCGCCCAACGATGGATGTTTTGCCAACGACAGCTGCAAGCGCTGCCAAACAGCCGCGCTTGCCATCAGCAAAGCCGCGCCCAACACCACAGACACACCCAAATCATATAAATCCATGAAAAGCCCCTTTGAAAACTCCTGTTGTATGACACTTAGGTTAAAAAATGATGACTAATCCCACACTTTTACAAAGACTTACCTCACAAGAGGACTTGAATTTTTTATTGACCAACCGCATCCCTAGAATTGCATTGACCCACTTCATGGGATGGTTCAGCCAATTGCGCAACCCTTGGCTGGCCAAGGCCTCTATTTGGATATGGCGTCAATTTGCCGATTTAGATTTGTCTGAGGCCAAGCAGACCCAGTTCGCCAGCTTGCATGAATGCTTTATCCGTGAATTGCGCGCTGGCGCCAGACCGATTGATACAGATATTCAAACGCTGGTGAGCCCGTGTGACGGCATCGTGGGCGCATTGGGCGACGTTAAAGATGGTCTGGTTTTTCAGGCCAAAGGTTTCCCCTATCGCTTGGAAGAGTTGCTGGGAGAAAGCGCACAGCACGGCCCTTGGCATAACGGTAAATACCTCACCATTCGCATCACCTCATCGATGTACCACCGCTTTCATGCGCCCCACGATGGCCGCATGCACCGCATGGAGTATTTTTCGGGTGACACATGGAACGTCAACCCGATTGCGCTCAAGCGTGTGGAAAAGTTGTTTTGTAAAAACGAACGCGCCTTGCTGGAAATGGAAATCGGTGCCAAGCGTCATCCGGTTGCGCTGGTGCCCGTGGCCGCTGTATTGGTAGCCAGTATCCGCTTACACGCCATCGATACTTTGCTGCACACCCGCTACCCAGGCCCCAATGTCATCAGCTGCGATGCGCCTTTTCACAAGGGCGATGAACTGGGTTGGTTTCAACATGGCTCAACCATTTTGGTGTTCACCCCGCCTGGGTTTACGTTTGCCCCCGGCATAGAAGAGGGCCGTGTTCTGCGCATGGGGCAAGCCCTGATGGGTCTGCCCGCCACTGATTAACCCAACCCCATGCTGCGGCTTCGCCACATCACCCTGGCCATGACTGCGATCAATAAAAGGGCCAACAGCAAGATCAAGTACTCCACAGACACTTGAAAGTACAGCAAGGCGCTGTAGCCCGCCATCATGGCCAAAATGCTGGTGTTTTCATTCACGTTTTGAACTGCGATTGAGCGACCTGCGGTGAGTAAGACCACGCCGCGGTGCTGCAGCAAGGCGTTCATTGGCACCACAAAAAAGCCTCCCACAATGCCCAGCAAGGTGGTCAACACCACGGCCGACTGCCACTGTGTCACCCACAGCATGACCGGCAGCAAAATACCCAACAACAAACCTATGCCCAGTACTTTTGTGGCTTGGTGCAAGGCCACCCAGCGGGCCGCAAGTGCAGCACCCATGATCACGCCCACCGCCGTAGCGGCTTGCAAATAGGCCGCTTGGGATAAATCTAAAGAGAGTTTGAGTTGCGCCCAGGCCAGCACCAGCAGTTGCAATGTCGCACCCACTCCCC
>CAMBXY010000009.1 GCA_945871945.1 Bordetella parapertussis | reverse complement strand
AGCGGCATCGTCAGCAAAGACCCCGAAACCGTCCAGGTAGTCAAAGGCGATACCGCCAGTGACTTGGTGATTTATTACACCCCAGGGGGTGATGTTTCCTTAGACCAATTGTTGATGGCTTTGTTGCGCAACAACCCCAAGGCTTTTGTCGACAACAATGTGAATCGACTCAAAGCGGGTGCACTTATCACTTTGCCCACCGAAGAAGACGCTGCCTCTATTGACCGCAAGCAAGCTCGCGCCGACATTCGTTTACAAGCCCTAGACTTTGACGCCTACCGCTCCCAATTGGCGGCACAAGCTGGCAAAACCAAACTCGCAGACGCCAATGAGCGTGAATCCAAAGGCGGCTTGAAAGCTCAGGTTCAAAACAAGGCAGATAAATCGCCAGACCAGTTGACGCTGAGCAAGCCCGGCACAGAAGATGCCGACCAAGTCAAGCAGCGGCTGGAATCCGAACAGGCGGCCCAGCGCAACCAAGAGGTATCTAAAAACGTCAGTGAACTCGACACCATCTCTCAGGCCGCAGGCAAGATGCAAGGTGGTTTTTCAGCTAATTTCGCGAATATCCCTGCTGCCGCACAAGAATTTCTGGCTTGGCTCAAGCGATACATGTACGAAGTGATTGGCGGCATTGCGGTTATCGCCGCTCTGTTGGTAAGCCTGTCTTTGTTGCGCGATAAACGCAGCCGACCCAGCGAGACTCAAGGCGAGGACCCCGACTTGGATTTCAAATCAGGCCCAGGCCCCTCTTCAGACAAGCCCCAAGAAATGAAGATTGATTTTGATTTGGACTTACCCCCTCGTACCGCACCCGCCAGCCCTGGGCCATCGAGCCAGCCCGCCGCGCCAGCGCCTGCCTTCAATGCGCCTTACCGTCCCAATGCGCCGACCACATCGATGGCCAATACGGCTCCCTTGAGCGAAGACCCCTTCCAAGTTCGCCTCGATTTGGCTGATGAACTGTGGAAACTGGGACAGCGTCAAACTGGTCGCGCCTTGGCCCAAGAAGTGGCAGACCAAACCCATGGTGAAACCCGCGAACGGGCGCTGCGCTGGTTACAAGAACGCACGTGACGCCAATGCGCTTGGCGCTGGGTTTGAGTTATGCGGGCCAACACTATGAAGGCTGGCAAAGCCAGTCCAGTGGCCAAACCGTGCAAGACCACCTCGAAGCCGCTTTGTCGGCATTTGCCACTGTGCCAGTGCGCACCTTGTGTGCAGGCCGGACCGACTCGGGTGTACACGGGCTGATGCAGGTGGTGCATTTCGACACCCTCTTACACCGCGATATGCAAAGCTGGGTGCGCGGCACCAACAATTTTTTACCCTCAGACATCGCTGTGCAATGGGCGCAAGAAGTCCCGCCCAACTTTCACTGCCGTGCCAGTGCAAGCTCGAGACGCTATGCCTATATCGTGTTGCAATCCCCTGTTCGCCCCAGCCTGGAAGCACGGCGTGTGGGTTGGGTCTACCGGCCTATGCACATGGAGACTATGCAACTGGCTGCCAAGTGTTTACTCGGCGAACACGATTTCACTTCCTTCAGGGCCTCCAGTTGTCAAGCGCTGAGCCCGGTGAAACATATGCTGCGTATCGATATTCAGCGCATCAGCCAAAGCCCAGACAGCGCCTACTGGCGTTTTGATTTCCAAGCATCTGCCTTTTTGCATCACATGATTCGCAACCTGATGGGCTGCTTTGTGGCGATTGGTCAAGGTTTGCAAGCGCCCGAGTGGATGCAAACGGTTTTGCAAGCCCGAAGCCGTGACGCGGCTGCACCCACTTTTTCACCGGATGGGCTGTATTTTTTGGGTCCGGTGTATGACCACAGCTGGGGTTTGCCAGCCCGCACCGCGGCTTACGATAGCCTGCCAGGACTCACCCCATGAACGCCATTCCTATCAAAATCTGTGGTCTGACCCGCGAGCAAGACGTGCTTGCCGCGGCAGCGGCGGGCGCGAGCGCCGTCGGTTTTGTGCTTTACCCAGACAGTCCACGCTATGTCAGCCCTGAGCGTGCCGCCACATTGGCTGGCTTGTTGCCGGCCTTTGTCACACCCGTTTTGCTGTTTGTGAATGCCTTAGCTGCTGAAGTTGAACATGCCGCCGCACGGGTGCCGGGGGCTTGGCTGCAGTTTCACGGCGATGAAACCCCTGCTTTTTGCCATGATCTCGCCACCCGCTTGGGCAGACGCTGGATTCGCGTGGCGCGCATCCCCAAGGAAACCCCTCAGGACAGATTGCCTTTTGACCTTCTAAAATACACTTCCCAATATTCTCATGCCCATGCCCTGTTGCTCGACACCTTGGTCGACAGCTATGGCGGCAGTGGCAGCACATTTCCTTGGTCACAGCTTCCAATAAACGTCAATGCTCACCTCGTTTTGTCTGGTGGACTCACACCTGCAAACGTGGCCGACGGCATTCGCGCTGTGTATTCGCGCGGATGGTCGTTAGCGGTTGATGTCAGCTCGGGCGTAGAAAGCGCCAAGGGCATCAAAGATGCCGACAAAATCCACGCCTTCGTGCAAGCGGTCAGAGCCACACCGCTTGTCTAAATTTTTGTCAGTCTGAGGATATTTGTGATGTCTCACTACCAACAACCCGACGCCCGCGGCCACTTTGGCATTTACGGCGGCAGCTTTATCAGCGAAACCCTGACCCATGCCATCGAAGAGCTGAAAGACGCCTACGCCCAGTACCAACACGACCCTGCTTTCATCGCCGAATTCAAATCCGAGTTGGCGCATTTTGTGGGACGCCCTTCCCCCATCTACCATGCCGCTCGCATCAGCCGCGAGATGGGTGGCGCGCAGATTTACTTGAAACGTGAAGATCTGAACCACACCGGCGCGCACAAGATCAATAACACCATCGGCCAAGCCATGCTGGCCAAACGCATGGGCAAACCCCGCGTCATTGCCGAGACCGGCGCAGGACAGCACGGTGTCGCCACCGCCACCATTTGTGCGCGTTACGGCTTGGAGTGCGTGGTCTATATGGGCAGCGAAGATGTGAAACGCCAAAGCCCGAATGTCTACCGCATGAAGCTCTTGGGCGCCACGGTGGTGCCGGTGGAGTCGGGCAGCAAAACCCTCAAAGACGCGCTGAATGAAGCCATGCGTGACTGGGTGGCCAATGTGGACGACACTTTTTACATCATCGGCACGGTGGCGGGCCCGCACCCCTACCCGATGATGGTACGCGATTTTCAAAGCGTGATTGGCGAAGAATGCATCACCCAAATGCCGAATATGCACCACGGCTTGCAACCCGATGCGGTGCTGGCCTGCGTGGGTGGCGGCTCCAACGCCATGGGTATTTTTTACCCCTATATACCGTTTGAAAAAACCCGACTGATTGGCATTGAAGCTGCTGGTGAAGGCATGGACTCGGGCCGGCACTCGGCCTCACTCCAACGCGGTGTGCCTGGTGTTTTACATGGCAACCGCACCTATGTGCTGCAAGACGCCAATGGACAAATCACCGAAACCCATTCGGTAAGCGCCGGTCTTGACTACCCAGGCGTTGGCCCCGAGCACGCTTTTTTGAAAGACATTGGGCGCGCCGAATATGTAGGCGTCACCGACCAAGAAGCACTCGATGCTTTTCATTACCTGTGTCGTACCGAGGGCATCATTCCCGCACTCGAATCGAGCCACGCGGTGGCCCATGCCATGAATCTGGCCAAAACCATGACGCCGCAGCAATCCATCTTGGTGAACCTGTCGGGGCGAGGTGACAAAGACATTGGCACGGTGGCCGATTTGTCCAACGCCGACTTCTTTTGCCGGCCCAGTTGCCAAGGTCAAACCGTCAAAGGCGAGCAAGCCATCTCGCTGGCGGCATTGAATGGGAGCAAAGCATGAGCCGCATCAGCCCCGTGATGGCGGCCCTTAAAGGTGCTGGGCGTAAAGCCTTGATTCCTTACCTTATGGCCGGCTTTCCCGAGCCTTCGCACACCTTGGGCCTGATGCACGCACTGGTGCAAGGCGGGGCTGACATCATCGAACTGGGCGTGCCTTTCAGCGACCCCATGGCGGATGGCCCGGTGATTCAAAAAGCCGGCGAAGCCGCGTTGCGACATGGCGTGGGCATGGGTGAGGTGCTGGCCATGGTGCGCGAATTTCGCGCCACCGACAAAACCACCCCGATTGTGTTGATGGGCTATGCCAATCCAGTAGAGAGCTACAACCTTCAGCACGGCGTCAACAGTTTTGTGCAAGACGCCGCTGCCGCTGGCGTGGACGGCGTGCTTATCGTTGACTACCCCCCTGAGGAGTGCGTGGACTTTGCCGCCAGCTTGCGCGCGCATCACATGGACTTGATTTTTTTGCTCGCCCCCACCAGCACCGACCAACGCATGCGCCAAGTCGCCGAAGTGGCCAGCGGTTATGTGTATTACGTTTCACTCAAAGGCGTGACCGGTTCGGGTGCCCTCAATACCGATGAGGTCGAAGCCATGCTGCCGCGCATTCGCCAGCATGTTCACATCCCTGTGGGCGTGGGCTTTGGCATACGCGACGCAGCCACAGCGAGCACCATTGGTCAAGTGGCCGACGCGGTGGTGATTGGCAGCAAGCTGATTCAGCTGGTCGAGGCCGCCGCACCGGGCCATGCACCCGAACAAGCGCGCAGCTTCATGGCCGAGATTCGCCAAGCGCTGGACGCATAATGCCTTTGCACTTTGATTAAGGAATACCGATGAGCTGGCTTGAAAAACTGCTGCCCTCCAAAATCCAGCAAACCGATCCTTCGGATCGGCGAACCGTGCCGGAAGGCTTGTGGGTTAAGTGCCCCAGCTGCGAGACGGTCCTCTACAAAAACGATTTGGAAGAAAACCAAAATGTCTGTCCCAAGTGCAGCCACCATCACCGTATTACCGCCCGAAAGCGTCTAGACGCCTTCCTCGACCCCGAAGGCCGCTATGAAATTGGCCAAGAGGTGTTGCCCATGGACCCCTTGAAATTCAAGGACAGCCGCAAATACCCCGAACGCTTGAAAGAAGCTTTAGAGAATACCGGCGAGACCGATGCGCTGGTGGTCATGGGCGGTGCGGTGCACAGCATCAATGTGGTGGCGGCTTGTTTCGAGTTCGACTTCATGGGTGGCTCTATGGGCTCGGTGGTTGGCGAGCGCTTTGTGCGCGGCGTGCATACCGCCATAGAACAAAAAGTGCCTTTCATTTGCTTCACCGCCACCGGTGGCGCGCGCATGCAAGAGGGCTTGCTGTCGCTGATGCAAATGGCCAAAACCAATGCCTCCCTCACCCGTTTGGCGCAAAAAGGCCTGCCCTATATCAGCGTACTGACCGACCCCACCATGGGCGGCGTGTCGGCGGGCTTTGCTTTCATGGGCGACTTGGTGATTGCCGAACCCAAAGCGCTGATTGGCTTTGCGGGGCCAAGGGTGATTGAAAGCACGGTGCGCGTGACCCTGCCCGAGGGGTTTCAGCGTTCAGAGTTTTTGCTGGAAAAAGGCGCACTCGACCTGATTTGCGACCGCCGCGACCTGCGCAAAACCATCGCCAATGCTTTGGCCATGCTGACCAAGCAACCCGCGGATTCAGTCGCCTGACTTCAGCGGTAGTACACCTCAACCCTGCCCTTTAAGGTAATCAGCAAGGGCTTGCCTTTGCGGTCCAAGGTTTTACCCGCAGGCACTTTCACCCAGCCCTCGCTGATGCAGTATTCCTCCACATCGTGGCGCTCTTTGTCGTTAAAACGAATGCCGATGTCGTGGTGGAACACCGCTTCTACATAGTGCGGGCTGCGGGCATCGATAGACAAACGGTCGGGGAGTTCGGGACGGGTAGGCGTGTCGCTCATGGTGTTTCAGTTCGTTCTGCTAGGAGACAGCTTCTATTGTCTGCGAACTCTTAGAATCCTTGGATGTCCGAAAACACAAGCTCCCCCGAACCCCAAGACGAAAACCAACTTATCGCAGAACGTCGCGAGAAATTGAGCGCCATGCGCGCCCGCCAAGCCCTTGGCGGCCCGGTGGCTTTCCCCAACGACTTCAAACCCGCGCACCACGCGCAATCCCTGCACACCGCGCACGGAGCCAAAACCGCCGAGGTGCTGGCAGAAGAAAAACACACGGTGCGTATTGCCGGTCGCATGGTTTTGAAACGCGTCATGGGCAAGGCCAGTTTTGCCACCTTGCAAGACAGCACCGAGCGCATGCAGGTGTATGTCAAAGGTGAGGAAGTAGGCGTTGAGGTTTATGAAGACTTCAAACACTGGGATTTGGGTGACATCGTGGGCGCTGAAGGCTATCTGTTCAAAACCAAAACCGGTGAATTGTCGGTGCATGTAACGTCCCTTCGCATGCTGACCAAAAGCCTGCGTCCCCTGCCAGACAAATTCCATGGCATCCACGACCAAGAAATTAAATACCGCCAACGCTATATCGACTTGATCACCGATGAGACCGCTCGCCAGCGCTTTATAGCGCGCAGCAAAGCGGTCAGCGGTATTCGCGAGTTCATGGTGAACCATGACTTTTTGGAAGTCGAAACACCCATGTTGCACCCCATCCCAGGGGGCGCCAATGCCAGGCCTTTCGAGACCCACCACAACGCACTCGACCAGCAAATGTTCTTGCGCATCGCGCCTGAGTTGTACTTGAAGCGCCTGTTGGTGGGCGGGTTCGAGCGGGTGTTTGAAATTAACCGCAACTTTCGCAATGAAGGTATTTCCGTGCGGCACAACCCCGAATTCACCATGATGGAGTTTTACGCGGCCTATTGGAACTACCAAGACCTGATGCAGTTCACCGAAAGCCTGATCCGCGACGCCGCCCACAAAGCCGTGGGCACTTTGCTGCTGACCTATGACGGCAAACCGGTGGACTTGTCCAAGCCCTTTGCCCGACTCACCATCCGCGAAGCCATCATGGCGCACACCGAAGCCGCAGACCATGTTGACGACAGTGCATGGTTGGTTCATGCCCTGAAAAAGCTGGGCCACTCCGAAGAAAAACACAAACTGTCGGCACGCAGTTTGGCCAGCTTGCAGGTTCTTTACTTTGAAGAAACCGTGGAAGAAAAACTCTGGGAGCCCACCTTCATTTGCGAGCACCCGGTGGAAATTTCACCCTTGGCACGCGCCAGCGACAGCCACCCCGAGGTGACCGAGCGCTTTGAGCTCTACATCACAGGACGAGAATTTGGCAATGGTTTCAGCGAGTTGAATGATGCAGAAGACCAAGCCGCTCGCTTTCATGCGCAGGTCAATGCCAAAGACAGTGGCGACGATGAGGCCATGTTGTTTGACCATGATTTTGTGCGTGCACTGGAGTACGGCATGCCGCCCGCCGGTGGTTGCGGCATCGGCATTGACCGTTTGATGATGCTCTTAACCGACAGCCCCAGTATTCGGGACGTGATTTTGTTCCCCGCCTTGCGTCGGGAAAACCTGGGCCATCAATAAGCTGAAATAGGCTTAAGCTGCTTTGGCGGCGGCAGGGGTTGCTGGCACAGCGGGCTTAGGTGGTTTGCAGTCGTGGCAGAAAAAAGCCAAGCTGCCTGCAAAGCGCTGCTGGCTGCCTTGACGTCGGGGTTTGTGCATGCCGCACTTGATGCAAGACATGGTTTCACCCATCTTGCCCATGCCAGCGAAGGGAGAGCCATTCTCACGACTGGTAAAACGAAGACCGCTCTCGTCAACAGAGGTTTTGCCAGATTTGGTTGCCATGGGTTTCCTTTAGTCCTGCTTAAGCCCCCGTTGTCGTCGGGGTAAGTGAGCTATTTTAACTGTTTTGACGAGGCTCTGGGGTGGGTACTCCCTAGGCCCAGTTTTGTCAGGGCAGCAGGCTTAAAGCATTCAAATAGCTTGGGGATTGCATCAAAGCTTCCCAATCCAAGGCCTTGCAGGCTGGCAGCAGTGCCAAGCGGCGCTGCTCACTGACAGGGCTGGGTTGCCACGCAGATGCCTGCTGCGCTTGGGCGAGGCCCGCCAGTAAATCATCCAAGGCTTGACCGCCGCCCGCGCTGTCTGGGTTGCTTTGGTTGCACAACAACACCAAATCGCAGCCCGCTTGCAAAGCGGTGACCGCAGCTTGGGTGTAACTCACCTCTTGGCCATCAATCAAACGCGCGCCTGCCATTGACAAGTCATCGCTGAACACCGCGCCCTGAAACCCCAGTTGATGACGCAGTATGTCTTTGAGCCAGCGCGCAGAAAAACCGGCGGGGCGCTGGTCTACCTTGGGGTAAATCACATGCGCGGGCATGACACTGCTCAAACTGGTGCTAAGCCACGCATAAGGCAAAGCGTCTTCATGCAAGATGGTTTTCAAGCTGCGCGTGTCGATAGGAATGTCGGTGTGTGAATCGGCTTTCACATAGCCGTGGCCTGGGAAATGCTTGCCGCAATTGGCCATGCCCGCTTGCAACAAACCATGCATCAGGCTTTTGGCCAACATAGCCACCATGCGCGGATCTCGCGCAAAGGCGCGGTCACCAATCACGCCGCTTTTGCCAAAGTGAAGGTCAAGCACCGGCGTGAAACTGAAATCCACACCGCAGGCACGCAACTCTGAGGCCAAGACAAAGCCGCAAGCCGTGGCGGCGTTGGTGGCATTCAAGGCACCGCTGCCGGTTAAGCCCGCTTCATCTTCAAACCACAGTTGGCCAAGCTCCGCCATGGTGGGTAAATGGGTGAAGCCATCGGTGCGAAAGCGTTGCACCCGCCCGCCCTCGTGATCCACGCAGATCAGCAAGTCTGAGCGCACACTTTTAATGTCGGCGCACAGCTGGCGCAGCTGCTCGCGGTTGACCCAGTTGCGGCCAAACAAAATCATGCCGCCACACAGCGGGTGCGCCAAGCGGCGACGGTCGGTGTCGCTGAGTGCAGTGCCAGCGATATCAATAATTAGCGGGGCGTGTTTGACAGGGCTCATGGTTCAGGCGGAGATGGTTTGTTCAACAATAACTTGGCTGGTGGCGTAGTCGCTTTCATCACTCAGGCTGACATGAGCGCGCAGCTGGCGTTTGTCAAACCAGTCTTGTAGGGCGCCGTGCAGCACTATGGTGGGTTGGCCGCTGGGCAAACGCCCGACTTCGCAATGCCGCCAAGTCATGGGCATTCGCATACCTAAGCCAATGGCTTTGCTGAAAGATTCTTTAACCGAAAAACGGGTGGCCAAAAAACGAATCCCACGGTCTGGCCAACGCTGGCTGCGTGCGCGAAAGGTTTGCATTTCGGCCTCACTCAAAACCTTCTGCGCGAAACGCTCGCCATGGCGCTCAAAAGCCGCTCGGATGCGGCGAATGTCACAGATATCGTTGCCGATGCCGTAAATCTGGCTCATGGTTTGAGGCAGTTTAAATAAGCTTGAACTGTGGCGCTGTAGCCCATTTCCAAGGCGTCCGCCATCAGAGCGTGGCCTATCGACACCTCTTTCACATCGGGAACGGTTTGCACAAAGTCGCGCAAATTGAGCAAATTTAAGTCATGACCGGCGTTGACTTGCAGACCCGCCGCCTGCGCGGCCAAGGCCGTGGCTTTGAATTGCGCCAGCACCTGCGCTTGCATGGGCTGACCATGGGCGGCTGCATAGGGCTCGGTATAAAGCTCTACGCGGTTAGCACCCACTTCTTTGGCAAACACCATAGATTCTGGCTCTGCGTCCATAAACAAGCTGACTCTGGCACCACAAGCTTGGGCTTGCGCGATGAGGGGTCGCAAGACATCGGCATCTTCGGGAAAGCGCCAACCGTGGTCGGAGGTGAACTGCCCATGGCCGTCAGGCACAAAAGTGACTTGCTGCGGGCGAAATTTTTCAACCAAGCCCATGAGGTTGTGCAAAGGATTGCCTTCGATATTGAATTCGCGGTCTGGCCAGTCTTGCAGCAAGTCAGCCAAGTCATGCACATCGCTGTCGCGGATATGCCTTTGGTCGGGTCGGGGATGGACTGTGATGCCCTGAGCGCCGGCTTGCAAGCATAAGCTCGCCGCACGGGTAACGCTGGGAATACCCAAATGGCGGGTATTTCGCAGCAGCGCCACTTTATTCAAATTGACAGATAAATGGGTGTTCATAGAGCAAGCAGTTCCAGCATCACTTGACGGGTGCGCAAACTGCTGACACCGCAGTGGTAGTGTAAGAGGTTACGCAGCTGGGTTTGCAAGGCAGCGCGCAACTCTGGCGGCAATTCGGCGCAGCAGCGCAACAAGGCCGTCAAGGCAGACTCGGCATGGAGCGCGTCGTGCAATTGCAGCCAATGCCTGCCCTTTAAGGCCACGCCCTCGTCTTCTACCGCTCGCAAACCGCCTTCAGCAAACAAGGCATAGCTAAGCTCAGATTGCACGGCTTGAAGCGTTAAGGTTTGAACCGATACATCGGGCAAAAAACCAATGTCTCTTAACAAGAGTAACTCGAAGGCACGCAACAAAGGCGCGATGGTGTTGTCCAAACCGCTGGCCAATATCTTGACGGTTTGTCTGTACGTGTCAAACAGCGCAGGGTGCGGGTCATCGCGTGCGAGCAAGCGCAACAGCAGCTCGTTTAAATAGTAGCCCGACAGCAAAGCCTCACCACGAGGCATCACATGACCACCCGCCCACTCGGCGCTCTTTAAGGTGCGAATCTCGGCGTCACCGCCATAACAAAGAGACAAGGGTTGCAAAGGCAACAACACCGCGCGCAAACTGGAGGTGGGGCGCTTGGCCCCTTTAGCCACCAAGGCCAGTCGCCCATGGTGACGGCTAAAGACTTCCAAAATACGGCTGGATTCGCTCCAGTCGTAATGGTGAAGCACAAAAGCGGGTTCATCCAGAACCCTGAGCGCCGCCGTTTTACTCGTAGCCAAAGCTGCGCACCCGCGCCTCGTCATCGGCCCAGCCAGAACGCACTTTCACCCACAGCTCGATGAACACCTTGGCGTCCATCAACTTTTCCAGCTCTTGGCGAGCCAAGGTGCCGATTTGCTTGAGACGCTCACCGCCTTCGCCAATGACCATGGCTTTATGGCCATCACGCTCGACCACGATGGTGGCGGCAATGCGCACCATGCGAGAGACGGTTTTGCCTGGTTCTTCGGTGAAGGTGTCAATGATCACGGTAGAGGTATAGGGCAACTCATCGCCGGTGAAGCGAAACAGTTTTTCTCGGATGATTTCGCTGGCCAAGAATTTTTCGCTGCGGTCGGTCAGCTCATCTTCGCCGTACCACCAAGCCTGCTCGGGCAAAAAGGTTTTGCACTGGGTGAGCAAACGCTCAATGTCCTTGGGGTTCTTGGCGGACATAGGCATGAATTGGGCAAACGTGTGACGGGTTTGCATCTCTTGCAACCACGGTGCGAGCTCTTCGCGGCGATGCACTTTATCGAGCTTGTTGGCAATCAATAAAACCGGAATATCTTTGTGCAACAAAGCCAGCACCTTGGCATCCGCGGCGGCAAAACTACCGGCATTCACCACGAACAACACCAAATCCACATCACTGACCGCACCCACCACGGTTTTGTTGAGTGAACGGTTCAGGGCGTTGGCATGGTCGGTTTGAAAACCCGGGGTATCGACAAAAATAAATTGCGTCTCGCCCGTGGTTCGCATGCCGGTGATGCGGTGACGCGTGGTCTGCGCCTTGCGCGATGTGATGCTGATTTTTTGTCCCACCAAGGCGTTGAGCAAGGTGGACTTGCCCACATTGGGTTTGCCCACGATGGCCACCAAGCCGCAGCGCTGAGCGCCCAGTGAGGGGAGCGGCAAAGTGTCGGTCATGGTTGTTGCTCCTGTAGCCATTGGAGCATGGCCGTAGCAGCCGCTTGCTCGCCGCTGCGCCGCGAGTTACCTATGCCGCGTTGGGTTTGTTTTAATTCAACGATCTCGCATTCGACATCGAAGATTTGTTGGTGCGCCGCGCCCGTGGTGCCCACCACGCGGTAGATGGGTAACTGCATGCGCCTTGCCTGCAGCCACTCTTGTAATTCGGTTTTAGGGTCTTTGGCTGCCGCGGTCATGGTGGGCGAGATCGCCACTTTTTCAAATAAGCGCAGCACCAAACTTTCAGCGGCTTGGTAACCGGCATCGAGAAACACCGCGCCGATGACGGCTTCCAAGGCATCAGCCAAGATGGAAGGGCGTTGCTGCCCACCCGAACGCATCTCGCCCTCACCCAATCGAATCATGCCCGTTAGGCCTAAGTCGACCGCCAAGCGGTGCAAAGTATCTTGTTTGACCAGATTGGCGCGCACCCTGGAGAGGTCGCCCTCGGGCTGATCGCTTAAAGCCAAGTAGAGCATGCGCGAGACAGCCAAATTAAGTACCGAGTCACCCAAAAACTCTAGGCGCTCGTTGTGCTGGCTGCTGAAGCTGCGGTGGGTAAGTGCCAATTCAAGCAACTGCAGCTGGGCAAAACGGTGCTGCAACCTGTCTTGCAAGCTCGAGGTGGTCAACTGTTCATGCACCTCGGCCATCGTCAGTCAAAGCCACCCACTCGGCTGAGGTTGCCAAAGTTCATCCAAACAAAAAATGCTTTACCCACAATATTTTGATCGGGAACAAAGCCCCAATAGCGCGAATCTAGAGAGTTGTCTCGGTTGTCGCCCATCATAAAAAAGTGGCCCGCCGGCACTTTGCAAACAAAGCCTTCAATGTTGTAAGTGCAGTTTTCTTTGTACGCAAAATTTTCGATGCCGCTGACAAATGCGGGCGCTCGTTCGTCATTAAGCAAGCGGTGTGTCCTGAGGTTTTGCATCTGCTCGGGCGTGCTGCCTATAGGCATAAGCTCTTCAAATTGCTTGCTGTAGCGCATATTGTCAGCGTCGAAAAATTCGGTGATGGCGGTTTTGCCCACTGGCTGCCCATTGATGGTGAGTTGCTTGTTGATGTAAGCAATCTCGTCGCCAGGCACGCCAACCACGCGTTTGATGTAATCCAAACTGGGCTTGGGTGGGTAGCGAAACACCATCACATCGCCGCGCTGCACGGGGTTGCCATCGCTGAGTTTGAGGTTGATCACCGGCAGACGAATACCGTAGTGGAATTTATTCACCAAAATCAAGTCGCCCACATGCAAGGTGGGGATCATGGAACCTGAAGGAATTTTGAAAGGCTCAAATAAAAAAGAGCGCAATATAAATACGGTGGCAATCACAGGGAACAAGCCGGCGGTCCAGTCTAGCCACCAAGGTTGGCGGTAAATCTCATCCACCTTGGCTGCTAGCTGCTGGTGCTCGGGCGGTGTGGCAATGCCTTGTGCAGACAACTCTTGTTCGCGTTGGGCGTACTGGACTTGCAAAGCATCAACTTCGCGCCGCCTTTGGGGCAAGAAATACAGCCGCTCAGCAATCCAATAGATGCCGGTGACGGTGCTGGCCATCAACAACAGCAAGGCAAAATTGCCCTCAACCACGCCGGCGTACCAAGCACCCGCATAAGCAACAAACGCGGCCAACACCAAGCCGGTGAAGGCGGCAATCAATCTTGCACCTGCAATATCGCCAAAAAGGCTTCTTGGGGAACTTCTACGGATCCAATTTGCTTCATTCTTTTCTTGCCTGCTTTTTGTTTTTCAAGGAGTTTGCGCTTACGGCTGATATCGCCGCCATAGCATTTTGCCAGCACATTTTTACGCAAGGCTTTGATGGTTTCGCGCGAAATGATGTTCGCCCCAATCGCCGCTTGTATGGCAACGTCAAACATTTGGCGGCTGATGATTTCGCGCATTTTTGACACCACCGCGCGGCCACGGTACTGCGACTGGCTGCGGTGAACAATGATGGACAAGGCGTCGACACGCTCAGCGTTCAACAAAATATCCACCTTAACCACATCGGCGGCTCGGTATTCTTTGAATTCGTAATCCATAGAAGCATAGCCACGGCTGACGCTTTTGAGCTTGTCGAAGAAGTCGAGGACGATTTCACCCAACGGCATTTCATAGGTGAGCATGACTTGTCGACCGTGATAAGCCATGTTCAGTTGCACCCCGCGCTTTTGATTGGCCAAGGTCATGACCGCACCCACATAGTCTTGCGGCATGTACAGATGCACGGTGACGATGGGCTCGCGAATTTCCTCCATCTTGCTGGCTTCAGGCATTTTGGAGGGGTTCTCCACCATGATGACTTCGCCATCGGCGCGCAGCACTTGGTACACCACGCTGGGCGCGGTGGTGATCAGGTCTTGGTCGAATTCGCGTTCCAAACGCTCTTGCACAATCTCCATATGCAACAAGCCTAAGAAGCCACAGCGAAAGCCAAAGCCCAAGGCTTGCGACACCTCGGGTTCGTAGCGCAAAGAAGAATCGTTGAGTTTGAGCTTCTCTAAAGCGTCGCGCAATGCATCGTATTGGTTGGCCTCGGTGGGGTACAAGCCGGCAAAGACTTGCGGCTGAATTTCTTTAAAGCCAGGCAATGCCTCGGTGGCGGTAGCCGCCGCGCCACCGGTGCCCGCCTTGATCAGGGTGATGGTGTCACCCACTTTGGCGGCTTGCAACTCTTTGATGCCCGCAATGATGTAGCCCACCTCGCCAGCCTCAAGCGACTCGCGGCTTTCATTGGCAGGCGTGAAAACGCCCAAGTTGTCGGCGTTGTACATGGCGCCTGTGGCCATCATTTTGATGCGCTCGCCTTTGGCTAACCTGCCGTCGACCACCCTGACCAACATGACCACGCCCACATAGGTATCAAACCAGCTGTCGACAATCATGGCCCTTAAAGCCGCGTCTGGGTTGCCGCGCGGAGGCGGAATGCGGGTGATGATGGCTTCCAAAATCTCGTCCACACCCATGCCGGTTTTGGCCGAGCAGGGAATCGCTTGTGAGGCGTCAATGCCAATCACGTCTTCGATTTCTGTTTTGGCGTTGTCAGGATCGGCTGAAGCCAAGTCCATCTTGTTGAGCACAGGAACCACCTCGACGCCTAGGTCTAAAGCGGTGTAGCAGTTGGCCACGGTCTGTGCTTCGACACCTTGGCTCGCGTCAACCACCAGCAAAGCGCCCTCACACGCCGACAGCGAGCGACTCACCTCATAAGAAAAATCCACGTGACCCGGTGTGTCGATCAAATTCAGGTTGTAAATTTCGCCGTTCTGGGCTTTGTAATGCAGGCAAGCGGTCTGCGCCTTGATGGTTATCCCCCGCTCTTTTTCAATATCCATCGAGTCAAGAACCTGTGCTTGCATCTGTCTGTCGCTCAAGCCGCCGCAGCGTTGAATCAGTCGATCTGCAAGTGTGGATTTGCCGTGGTCAATGTGCGCAATGATGGAAAAATTTCTGATGTGGTTCATCAAGGCATGCAGTTAAGTGTCTGAATTTACAGAGGGGAAAGCCATAAAAAAGGGCGCGTCAGGTGATGACGCGCCCGGAACCAACAATCTATGGCAACTGCGATAGTTGGGAATTCATTGTAGGGAAAAAGATGGGGAAGGTAAGCCCTTACAAGTCGCTCGGGCACGCGTTGCAACCTCGCCACAAGAAACTTATTCACAGCTTGTCCCCAAAATCATTAAAAAAACAACAGAACAACTTGTGGGTGAGCTGTGGAGCGTTAAGGGGAAAGTCTTGATAATCTCGCATGGTGGTCATTAAGCGTTTTTTTATATCTATTTAATACTTCGAAACCAGTTTTTTATATGATTTTTGGTTTAAAGAAAAATAACTTTCGCCCCGCTTTAAAAACAGAAAAATTTTTTAAAAGCGTTGGGCGAATCCGTCAATTCCACGTCTAGGGTAAACCCTTTGTATTCAAAGTGTTTAGCGAGGGCGAATCACGGTGAACTGCGCCCACTCACCTCGGCGAAGCAACACATTGATGGGCTTGCTTTTATCCAAACGCGCTATCAACTGGGTGAAGGCTTTCACATCTGCCACCTCGGTATTAGCGACCTGCACCACCACATCACCCTCACGAATACCCGCTTTCACTGCCGGCTCTGCCACTGAATCAACACGCACACCGCCTTTGAGGTTGAGTTCTTTTTTCTGTGCATCGCTCAAATCGCTGACCATCAAACCCAGCATCAGGGCAGCGCTGGGAGGCGTGGCTTTCTCAGGGGTTGGCTTAATTTGCGCCTTTTTGTCAGCCTCAAACTCACCCACAGTGATGGCGTAGTCTTTGGTGGTTCCGCGTCTGAACACGGTGACTGTGCTGAGGGTGCCAGGCTTGGTGCCGCCAACGGCACGCGGAAGATCAGCAGATTTTTCAATCTTCTTTCCGTCGAATTTCAAAATGATGTCGCCAGCCTCCAAACCTGCTTTTTCTGCAGGCGAGCCCGGCTCGACATTGCTGACCAACGCCCCTTGGGCCTTACCCAAGCCCAAGGACTCAGCCACGTCCTTACCTACATCGCCAATCCCTACACCCAAGCGCCCGCGTTGCACGCGACCTGTAGCTCTCAGTTGGGTACTGACCTGCACCGCTTCGTCGATGGGAATGGCAAAAGAAATACCCATGAAGCCACCCGAGCGGGAATAAATCTGGCTGTTGATGCCGACGACTTCGCCGCGCATATTAATTAGGGGGCCGCCAGAGTTGCCTGGGTTGATGGCCACATCGGTTTGGATGAACGGCAGATAGTCACCGGTGTCTCGGCCTTTGGCACTGACGATGCCCGCTGTGACGGTGTTCTCTAACCCAAAGGGCGAACCAATCGCCATCACCCACTCACCCACTTTGAGTCGGTTGGGGTCGCCAATTTTGACGGGGGGCAAGCCACTGGCCTCGATTTTGACCACTGCAACATCGGTGCGTTTGTCTGCACCAATGATGCGCGCAGTGAATTCGCGTTTATCAGTAAGCGTCACGATCACTTGCTCGGCACCATCGACCACGTGCGCATTGGTCATGATGAAACCATCGGCAGTGAGAATAAAACCAGAACCCACGCCGCGAGGTTGCTCTTCAGGCTGTTGCTGCTGCGGGCGGTTGGGTTGTCTGGGCTGGCCGGGCTGGCCGGGCCTGCCGGGCGGGGGCATGCCAAAAAATCGGCGAAACAATTCTTGCATTTCTTCGTCGCTGGGACTGCCGCTGTTGGGACCACCGTTATTAGGCCCCTCGTTATTCGGTCCGTTTCCGGCAACGGGCTTGGACTTTTCTATGGTGCGAATATTGACCACCGAAGGGCCGACTGTTTCAACCAAATCGGTGAAGTCGGGCAGCGTACGCGATGAGGCTGAGGACTGCGCCCCAGCCGGTTGCAGTGACATCAGCGCCGGCACAGCCCATAGCGCAGCGACCATGACGAAAGTGCCTAGCCAAAAACTTTCGCGTTGGTCAACGAGTTTGCGTAAAGTCATATTGAATTGCTCCAAGGGCGAAAAAGAGTGTTGTATTTTAAAAACTCAGCTGATGTGTTTAGAACCTGCATTACCTTGACCATATCGGGGACATCTTACGTTTTTAAAGTCGCTTGAATACCAAAGTACCGTTGGTTCCACCAAAACCAAAATTATTTTTCACCGCAATTTCGATTTTCATGTCCCTGGCCGTGTGGGCGCAATAGTCCAAATCGCACTCAGGATCGGGGTTGTGTAAATTGATGGTGGGCGGTACTTTTTGATCGAACAAAGACAATACGGTAAAAACGCTCTCAATGCCGCCAGCCCCACCTAATAAGTGGCCGGTCATGGACTTGGTTGAACTCACTACCAAAGATTTTGCATGCTCACCAAAGCCGGCTTTGATGGCCTGGGTTTCGTTGATGTCGCCAAGCGGCGTTGAGGTGCCGTGGGCATTAAGGTAATCCACTTGGTCGGGGTTGATTTGTGCATTGCGTAAAGCGTTGACCATGGCGCGGCGTGGGCCATCCATATTGGGAGCGGTCATGTGACCGGCGTCGGCACTGCGGCCATAGCCTATCAATTCAGCATACATGCGCGCGCCACGGGCCTTGGCAAACTCGTATTCTTCAAGCACCACCACCCCTGCGCCTTCGCCCAGCACAAAACCATCACGGTCGCGGTCCCAGGGGCGCGAGGCGCTTTGCGGATCGTCATTGCGGGTCGACAGCGCTCGCATAGCAGCAAAGCCACCCAAACCCAAAGGCGAAATGGTGGCCTCAGCCCCACCTGCCACCATCACATCCGCATCCCCATATTCGATGATTCGCCCAGCCTCGCCGATGCTATGCAAACCGGTGGTGCAAGCTGTGGCGATAGCCAAATTGGGCCCTTTGAAGCCGCAGCGCATGGAGACGTGGCCCGAAATCATGTTGATGATGGAGGCTGGTACAAAAAACGGTGAGATGCGGCGAGGGCCGCGCGCGACCAGTTCATCACGCATGTTTTCAATCAGCGGCAAGCCGCCAATGCCCGAGCCAATCAGGCAACCGATGCGGTATGAGGTTTCCTCATCCAAGGCCTCGCCCGTGGCCAAGCCTGCATCCGCCACCGCTTGCAAGCCAGCAACCACACCGTAATGGATAAACGTATCCATGGTGCGCGCCTCTTTGGGCGAGATATAGGCGTCGAGGTTGAAGTTTTTCACCTCTCCGGCGAAGTGGCAGGCGAACGCAGACGCATCAAAATGGGTGATGCGAGCGATGCCAGACTGACCAGCCAAAATGCGCGACCAGGATTCTTGGGCCGTGTTTCCAACGGGGGACACACAACCTAAGCCTGTCACGACTACGCGACGACGGCTCATGCGAAACCTCGGAAATTAGGCTTTTTTATGCGCCAATGCGTAATCAACAGCGTTTTGCACAGTGGTGATTTTTTCGGCGTCTTCATCTGGAATTTCAATGCCAAATTCGTCTTCCAATGCCATCACCAGTTCCACCGTGTCCAAGGAGTCAGCGCCCAGATCGGCCACGAAGGCTTTTTCATTGGTGACTTGTGACTCTTCCACGCCGAGTTGTTCGGCAATGATTTTTTTGACACGTGATTCGATATCGCTCATGTTTCCCTCAGAGGGTTGGTTAGAAGTCCGCGATTTTAGCCGCGCGGACGATACGGCTCGCTAATGGCTTATACCGAGGTATCAGGCCATGAGCATCCCGCCATTGACGTGAATCTCTTGCCCAGTGATGTAAGACGCCTGCGCACTGGCCAAAAAAGCCACGGCGTGGGCTACATCCTCGGGTTTTCCTAGGTGACCCAAGGGGATTTGGGCCAGCAAAGCTTGTTGTTGTTCGGGCGGCAGACCAGCCGTCATGTCCGTGTCGATGAAACCCGGCGCCACGCAGTTGACGGTGATGTGGCGGCTGCCCAGTTCTCGCGCCAAGGCGCGGGTCATGCCAGCCACGCCCGCTTTGGCGGCGGCGTAGTTGGCTTGGCCGGGGTTGCCCGAGGCGCCCACCACGCTGGTGATGTTGATGATGCGGCCATAACGCTGCTTCATCATGGGTTTCATGACCGCGCGGCTCAAGCGAA
>CAMBXY010000008.1 GCA_945871945.1 Bordetella parapertussis | reverse complement strand
GTGCGCAGCCAACAGGGTCAAGGTGTGGCCATTGGCATAGGCTTACTGATGACAGCGCCGCGCCATTGACTTCAGTCGCGGGGTCTGAAGCTAAAAACCAAACGCGTGGGAACGCTGCCATCGATGTCACGCGGCAGGATCTCGGTTTTACGCAGTCCATTGATCACCGCTTGGTCCCAAGCGCTGTTGCCACTGGACTTGACCAAATCTACCGATTCAATTTTTCCTGTGGGACTGCAAGTCACCTCCACGTCTGCAGTGGGGTTGCCCACCACGGTTTGCAGCAAGGCGTCGGGGAAGGTGATATTGGGTTTGACTTTGGCTCGCAATCGACCGATGTAGCTGGCCGAGGGGCCGCTGGGCTTGGGTGCCACCCCTGTATCGACCGGTGTGCCTACCGAGCCAGCCAAATTTTGCAGTCGTTTCACCGCGGCTTCATGCCGCGCTTGGGCCTCTTTGGTTTGCTTTTCTTCTGCCTGTTTCTTTTTCAATTTGTCGATGGCAATTTGTGGATCAACCACCGGCTTGACCTCTTGGACAGGCTTGGGGACTGGCTTGGGAGGTGGTGGCGTAACCACCGGTTCAGGCTTGGGTTCGGGCTTAGGTTCAGGTTCAGGTTCAGGTTCAGGTGGAGGCTCTGGCTGTGGGGGTGCTTCCAGTTTGGGTGCGGCCGTTTGTGGCACGGCAGACCACAGTTCGGCCTCTACGCCTATGTCTTGGGGTTGCTGCGACCATAAGGTTCCCCAGTTCAATGCCACCACCAGCAGCAGATGAACAACCACGGCCAACACCAGTGCGCGAACCCTACCGCCTTCTGGCGCGGGGGCAAATTCCAAGTGGGCTTGGCGTGAGGTCATACGCTAAAGCTCATTCGACAAGTTGCACCGATAGGCCCACGCGTTGAACACCTGCACGTTGCAAACTGTCCATCAACTTCACCACATGCTCGTAGGCAATTTGCTTGTCGGCACTGATGACCACCGGCGTAGCGGCATTGCCGGCTTGAAGTTGCAAGGCCATGGCAGCAACGTTGTCCATGGTGGCGGATTGCTTGAAATCGGTGCCAGGCTTGTCGGATGCGCTGCGTGACTTCACCACAATTTTCAGTTTTTTATCGATCTCAATGGTGATGACTTGGTCTGGTGCTGCTGCGGCTTTACCAACGCTGGGGATGTCAATCACGCTGGGCGCCATCAAAGGGGCAGTGACCATGAAGATGATGAGCAGCACCAGCATCACATCGATGAAGGGCACCATATTGATGTCGTTGATGCTGCGCCGGCGGGCGCTGCGGGAAGAGGCTGAAGACATGGGGTGGCCCTCGCTTTAGCGTGTCAGCGTGCTGGCTTGGGCACCGACATTGCGCTGCAAAATATTGGAAAACTCTTCAATGAAAGTCTCTAGCCGGTTGGCCACGCGGTCGATGTCGCGGGAGAATCGGTTAAAGGCCAGCACCGCAGGAATCGCTGCAAACAAACCAATGGCTGTGGCGACCAGCGCTTCGGCAATGCCAGGCGCGACCTTGGCCAAAGTGACTTGCTGCATTTGCGCCAAGCCGGTGAAGGCATGCATGATGCCCCACACCGTGCCAAACAAGCCCACATAGGGCGACACTGAACCCACTGAGGCAAGCATGGATAAATTGGATTCGATGGCATCCATTTCCCGCTGCAAGCTCGCACGCATGGCGCGGCGTGCGCCGTCCATCAGCAAACCGCTGTCGGTGATGCGCCGCTCACGCAGCTTTTGGTATTCGCGCATGCCACTGGCAAAAATGCGCTCCATGGGGCCTGACAACTTGGCATTTTGTTGAGCTGCAGCGAACAACTCTTGCAAGCTTTTACCAGACCAAAATTCGCGCTCGAACTCGTCGTTCAAGCGCTGCACATTGCCCAGCGACAAGAGCTTGCGAAAAATCGCGGTCCAACTCAGCAAAGAGACGAACAACAAAATCAGCACCACCGCTTGCACCACCCAACTGGCGTTAAGCATCAAGTGAACAATGGAAAACTCTTGGTTCATATCAAACGCTCCAAAATGGAAGTGGGAATTCGCTCGGGTTTCAGTGTGCTGGCTTGTACCCAGCCAATGCGAATACTACCCTCGCACAGTAATACCGGTGTGTCCGCTTGTCGCCAAGCTTGTTGCGCGATCACCATGCTGGATCTACCTTTGTTCAGCATGCTGGCATTCACGCTCAACAAATCATCTAGTTGCGCAGGCCTGTGGTATTTGAGCTGGGTTTCAACCACCACAAACATGCCGCCTGTGGTTTCGCGCAAAGCCTGTTGTTCAATGCCCAAATGGCGCAGCCACTCGGTGCGGGCACGCTCGAAAAATTTCAGGTAGTTGGCATAAAACACAATGCCGCCGGCGTCGGTGTCTTCCCAGTAAACCCGAATGGGAAACGCAAAACTCATGCGGCCTCCAGCAAGTGTTGCAAACGCTTGGCGGCTGTGTGCAAGTCTGTCATTGAGGACGCGGTTGAAAAGCGCACAAAGTTTTCCGGCTCGTGCATGCCAAAGTCTCGCCCTGGGGTCACCGCCACATGTGCGTGTTGCATCAGGTGTTGGGCCAGCGCCCAACTGCCTTGCAAGCCCAGTTTTTTACAAGCATGGCGGCAATCGGCCCAAGCGTAAAACGCGCCATCGGGCATCACCGGTACGCTCAACCCCATGGCGTTGAGCATGGGAATGAAACTGTCTCTGCGTGATTTGAATGCGGCGCGGCGTTGTTCGTAAACCCTCAAGCTGTCTTCCTCAAAGCAGGCCAAGGCGGCATATTGCGCCACGCTGCTGGGACAGATAAAGAAGTTTTGCGCCAAGCGCTCAATAACCGCAACCAGTTCGTCGGGCACCACCAGCCAACCCAAGCGCCAACCGGTCATGTTGAAGTATTTAGAAAAACTGTTGATGCTGATGATCTGCTCATCGATAGCCAAAGCGGTGTGCGCAAAAGCATCGTCATAGCTGAGCCCCAAATAAATCTCGTCAACCATGGTGATGCCGCCGTGGTGTTGCACCTGGTTGTGAATCGCCCGCAATTCGGCCGCGGCAATCGATGTCCCCGTGGGGTTTGAGGGTGAGGCCAGCAGCACGCCGCGTGTCTGCGAGTTCCAGTGGGTTCTCACTTGTTCGGCGCTAAGCTGAAAACGTTGCGCGGCATCGGTGGGTAACAGCACGGCACGCCCAAGGGCAGCATTCACAAATTGTCGGTTGCAGGGGTAGCAGGGGTCGGGCATCAGCACCTCGTCGCCTTCCTCAATCAATGCAGTGCAGGCTAACAAAAGAGCGCCCGAGGCACCTGCGGTAACGATGATGCGCCGCGCGGGCACATCTACGCCAAAGCGTGAACCGTACCAAGCGCTGATGCGTTCGCGCAAGGGTTGCAGACCCAGCGCATGGGTGTACTGGGTGCGGCCATCGCGAATGGCGCGTTCAGCGGCGGCCTGCACCAAGGGCGGTGCGGTGAAATCGGGCTCTCCTATATTGAGAAACACCATGGGCTGATCGCTGTGCCTCACTTCCTGTGCGATGCGCTGTGCAGCTTTGGCCATCTCCATCACATAGAAAGGCTCGATGCGTTGGGCGCGTTGCGTGATGCGCATGCTTATTCGGTGGCTGCCGTGGGGGATGGGCTGGCTGCGGTTTGACGCTCGGACTGAACCTCGATCTCGCGCAATTGCTGCGCCAGTTGGTTGAGCACGGCATTCACATATTTATGGCCATCGGTGCCACCAAACTCTTTGGCCAAATCGATGCATTCATTCAGCACCACGCGCCAAGGAATGTCTATGCAATGTTGCAACTCATACACGCCAATCCATAAGACCGCGTGTTCAATGGGAGAGAGTTCGCTCAACTTGCGGTCAAGCACCGGCAGGATGAGGGCATCCAAAGCCGCCGCTTGTGCGGCGCAGCCGTGCAGCAGCGCATCAAAATGCACCGCGTCGGCTTTGTGAAAGCCGCTGAGGTCGCGGGTGAATGCATCAACTTCATCGACCGGGTTGCCGCCGACCATGATTTGATACAGCGCTTGCAAAGCAAACCCACGTGCGCGTGTGCGTGCAGCGCGTGCGCTGGCGCGGCGTAAGCTGTGTTCGGTCATGACAGGCTTTTCATCAAGAGCGCCATTTCTACCGCCACACGGGCGGCATCGCGGCCTTTGTCGGTTTGACGCGCCACGGCTTGGGGCAGGTTTTCCGTGGTGAGTATGGCGTTGGCAATCGGCAAGCCGTGGTCTAAGGCCAGCTGCGTGATGGCAGCACCCGACTCATTGGCCACCAATTCAAAATGGTAGGTTTCGCCACGGATGATGCAGCCCAAGGCAATGAGTGCATCAAACTGCTGGGTTTGTGCCAGGGCTTGCAAGGCCAGCGGCACTTCCAAGGCACCAGGCACTTGAATGTGTTGGATGTTGTCAGCCGCAACTTTCAAAACCAGCAGTTCATCTTTGCAAGCCTGTGCCAGTGCGTTGGTGATGTCTGGGTTGAACCTGGCCTGCACCACGCCAATACGCAGCGCGCTGCCATTCATGTCGGCACGCGTAGCGCTTAAATCGGGGTGGTGCATATCATTCCTTGGAGAGGTAGCCAGTGATTTCAAGGCCATAGCCAGTCATGCTGGGCATGCGCCTTGGGTTGCCCATGAGGCGCATTTTGTGCACACCACAGTCACGCAAAATTTGTGCGCCTATGCCGTAGGTGCGTAAATCCATGCGCCCGCGCTCGGGGGCTTGTGCGGAGCGGGCCAAGCCTTCAAATTGGCTTAAGAGTTGCTCGCCACTTTCACCGCAGTTGAGCAGCACCACCACGCCAGCGCCTTCCGCGCAAACCCGCGACAGTGCGGCGTCCAAGCTCCATGAATGCATAAGGCGTTGGGGTTCGAGCGCATCCAGCACCGACAAAGGTTCATGCACGCGAGCCAATACCGATTGATCTGCGCTCCAACTGCCGCGCACCAAGGCCATGTGCACGTTGTCGCTGGTCAGGTCTTTGTAGGCGTGTGCGCTGAATTCGCCATGTGCAGTGGTCATGGCTCGGCTGCTGATTTTTGTGACCAAAGACTCGGTGCGGCTGCGGTACTCGATCAGGTCGGCGATGGTGCCAATTTTCAGACCATGCTCTGCGGCGAAAGTCATCAAGTCGGGCAAGCGCGCCATGGTGCCGTCGTCTTTCATGATTTCGCAAATCACAGAAGCCGCAGAACAACCGGCCATGGCCGCCAAATCGCAACCCGCTTCGGTGTGACCGGCACGCATCAGCACCCCACCATCTACCGCTTGCAAAGGGAAGATATGGCCAGGCTGCACCAAGTCGCTGGCCTTGGCGTTTTTGGCCACGGCCACTTGCACGGTGCGGGCGCGGTCGGCGGCAGAAATACCGGTGGTCACGCCTTGCGCGGCTTCAATCGAGACGGTGAACGCCGTGCTGTAGACCGTGCCATTGCGCTCGACCATGGGCGGCAATTTCAAGTGCTCGCAATGCGGACGGGTGAGGGTGAGGCAAATCAAACCGCGGCCAAAGCGCGCCATGAAATTGATGGCCTCGGGCGAGACATGGTCGGCTGCCAACACCAAGTCGCCTTCGTTTTCGCGGTCTTCCTCGTCCACCAAAATGACCATGCGGCCGGCTTTCATCTCGGCCACGATATCGGCCAAGGGGGAGATGCTCACAGTGCTGTGCTGTGCTGTCATGGAGATTCCTTCAAAGCGCTGCCCCAACTGAGCATGCGCTCTACATAACGGGCAACGGTGTCTATTTCTAAATTCACAGCACTGGCTGCTTTTAAGTGGCCCAGTGCGGTGTTTTCAATCGTGTGGGGAATCAGGTTGATGGACACCATACAACCTTGGTCCTGGTCTTCAAAGTGGTTCAGGGTGAGGCTCACGCCATTGACAGTGAGTGAGCCTTTGTAGGCCAAATATTTAGCCAAACTGGGTGGGGCCAGCACTTGCAATAACCAACTTTCGCCAATTTGCTCAAAGCGATGTACAACTCCCATGCCGTCGACATGGCCCGACACGATATGTCCGCCCAAGCGGTCATTGGCACGCAAAGCTTTTTCTAAATTTAAGGGGGTGCCCACCTCGTTCAAGCCGGCAGTTTTGTTCAGCGATTCAGCTGAAATATCGATGGTGAAAAGGTTTTCTGTGACGTTGAAACTGGTGACTGTCATGCAAGCGCCGTTGATAGCGATGCTGTCTCCCAGACCCACATCATCTAAATAATGCGCAGGTGTGCTGATCTCAAGGCGTTTGCCATGATCCAAAGAACGACCCAGGTCGTGAACGGCGGCGATGCGCCCCACGCCGGTAATGATGCCGGTGAACATGGGGCTATTTTGGCAGATCAGCGCAGCGGTCTGGCCAAGAGGCGCAAATCGGACCCTAAAGGGGTGTGGCTGAAGAAGCGCCAAGACGAGGCTTGATCGAGTTGCACCAATGTGGGCAAGGCGGCGAATGGTTGACCTGGCCCTATCAACAGGGGCGCCAGATACATCAGCAATTCATCGACCAAGCCCGCATTCAACAGCGAACCGTTGAGCTTGTGACCGGCCTCTGCATGGACCTCGTTGTAAGCGCGTTGACCCATGTCTTGCAGCATGGCGGCCAAGTCCACTTTCTCGCCAGCACCTGGCAAACACACCAAGGTGGCACCCTTGGCCTTCAGCGCTTCTTCCAAGGCCTTGTCTTGCGTGGCGTGGTAAATCACCACAGTGCGGGGGGTATCCCACAGTCGGGCATTCAAGGGGGTTTGCAAGCGTGAGTCCACCAGCAGCAAATGCGGTTGGCGCGGCGTGGAAACACCGCGCACATTTAACAAGGGGTTGTCTTGCAGCACCGTGCCAATGCCTGTCAGCAATGCGCAGGCACGCGCTCGCCAATGGTGGCCATCCAAGCGAGCCGCCTCGCCGGTGATCCACTGGCTTTGGCCGTTGAGCAAAGCGGTTTGGCCGTCCAGCGATTGCGCTGTTTTCATACGCACCCAAGGCCTGGCTTGCAGCATGCGTTTGAAAAAACCGATGTTCAACTCGGTTGCTTCTTGTTCGCCTAGGCCAACATCGACTTGTATGCCCGCCGCTCGCATCCGCGCAAAACCCAGACCGGCTACTTGGGGGTTGGGGTCTTGCACACTGACCACCACTCTGGCCACACCTGCGGCGACCAGCGCATCGCAACACGGCCCCGTGCGACCTTGGTGGGCGCAAGGCTCTAGCGTCACATAAGCAGTGGCGTCTTTCACCTCATGGCCCAAGGCCTGTGCGTCCCTCAGCGCCATGATTTCCGCGTGGGCAAGACCAGCGGCTTGGGTGTGTCCTTGGCCCAGCACTTGCCCTGTGGCTGAGACGATGACGCAGCCCACACGCGGGTTGGGTGTGGTGATGAACAGGGCTTGCTCGGCCAAAGCCAAAGCTTGGGCCATGTGGGAGGTGTCGAGTGCAGACCAGTTCATATGCCCCATTATCGACATGCTGAGAGCCCCTACCTGCCCCAGCACTGCGCTGCAGTCATTGATGCGTTTTGCACGCCGCGCTCGCCCCAATGGCTAAGGGTCAAACTGCCGCAAGCATCGTGGGCTTGCGCGCCCAAGGGCACCGCCTTTAAAACAAATACATTGGCTTGAGATTGCAAATACACGCGGTAATGCAGTTCGGTGGTTTGCCAGACCGCGTCGGGCACCAGCGCGGGGTAGTTGCCCGAGCTGGCCGCACGTTCTAGCCAATGCGCGGTTTTCATTAAAGCGAGTTTGGCCAACGTACGTTGGGCGCGTTGTTGGCTGCTTTGGTAGAAAGGCAGGGCAAAGCTACTGAGCAGGGCCACCAGCGCCATCACCGTCAGCAACTCGATGAGGCTAAAGCCTTGCGGGGCAGCTTTCATGGCATGAGGGGCAACAAACGAGTCAGCTCGTTTAAGCGCAATGGGGAGGCCAAATTGGCCGGCGCGTTGGGCTGGGCTTGCCACACGGCTTGCCATGCCGACAGCGGGCCGTTGTTCGCACTTTGTGCCAAGGCGGTGATGCGGTAAAGAAACGGCTGCTGGCTTTCAACGGTGGTGGAAGTGGGCAAAATTTCAACCCAATAGGTGACGGTCTGACCCGCAACAGCGGGGACGGCTTGGCCTTTGGCGAGTCGCGCCAACCAAGGCGAAATAAACGGGTTGTCTGGGCCCAAAGAGCGGCAAATACCATTTTGGCAATCGCTGACGGCCAAACGCTTTTGCAACACTTGCCACTCTTGCTGCGTGCGGGGGAAAAATGCATGTTGATCGCTGGGGGTGCCCATGGAAAGCCGCGAGTCGGTGGCGCTTTTACGGGTATCTTCTACCGCCACGCGAATGGCCTCTAAAGCGCTTTGCTGCAATTGCCAGCGCAGCGCCGCGCTGTGTCCCAAAGCCTGTGCCCAAGCCAAGCTGCGCCACTCGGCCATCAACAGCAGACTGCACAGGCCGGACAACACCACAACCACAGGCAGCGCCAAGCCAAGTTGCTGCTTCATGGCTTGGCATGGCGTAAATGTGCCACCCCGCGCCAAGCCAAAGCGGGTGTGGCCAATGCAAGCTCCGTATTGCACGACAGGGTTGCCGGCGGGCTTGCACCCGCTTGCTTGGTTTGTATGCAAGCTTGCAGTCCACGCACAGCTTGCCAGTCGCTCACTTGGTTTGCGCTTCGCCATTGCATTTGTGGCACCGCCCCAGGCAGCGACTGTGCATACACAAAGCCCAGTTGTTGGATGTTGTCTAGCAAGGCTTGGTAATTGGTGTTGCTGCGCAGGGTGTCTTTGCAACTGAGCTCATAACGAGCGCTGCGTTTGAAGTCATCTTGAATGAGTGGCAAAGAGGAGGCTTGGTGGCCTTGGCAATCGATAGGGGTGAGGCTGCTGTGGTGGGTCAATGAAAAACTGCTGTTGCTGCCTTGCAGACTGGCTGGCAACGACAACAAACTGACTTGTCCTTGTGCATCAAATTGCAAAGCGGGAGCGCCGGCGCGACTCACCCGCATTTGAATCAAGGCCAAGGCCGCGTGCAGCCGCTGATGCACCTCGGCCAGGGTTTGCATGTGTTGGTGATTGCTTTGAACCCATGCGAAAGCCGCAAATGCTGCCGTCAATACCCAAGCCGACAAAACCATACCCACCAAGCTTTGCACCAAGGTGTGACCGTATTGTTTGTGGCGCGACGCTGCTTTCATAGGGTCCAACGGGTTTGCCAGCAGCGGTGGTTTGCGGGACATTCTTTGAGCTCATTGATATCAAGGCTTGGCAGCCACTCACTGACAGGCCAGGCCAGCAACAACTGCACCTGTGCTTGGCTGTTGGTGAGCAGCTGGGTTTGTGCGCCAGGAAGTCGCAGCTTCACGCTGCCAAGCCATGCCGCCAAATCCGCTTTCGCCCAGTTGTCCAAACTGCAAGCGCGGGACTGACAGTCGAGGGCGGGCACAGTTTGACCCAGCTGAAGTTGGTAGGCGAGGGCGGCTTGCGGATTGATTTGCATGCGTTCCCACAGATCTTGTGCCAAGGCAACCGCGGTTTGCATGGCGAGGGCGTCGCGTTGCGCTTGCAGCGCTTGCCATTGCCCAGCCAGCACCCCCAGACAGAGCAAATTCAAGAGCATCAAAGCGGCCAAGGCGTCGAGTGTGGCAAAGCCTTTAAAGCGTCTGGGTTTGTGCTTTATGTGCATGTGTTGCCCGCCATGACCCGCAAGCGCCCCGCAATATTGATACAAATGACGCGCCCCAAGGACGCGGCTGGGCTGCGCTTGGCTTGCACTACTAAGCGCAAGCCGCCCGCCACGGGTTCGCCCATGGCATTGATGTCCAAGCTGTTGTGTGCGGGGCTCATCTGCACCAGCACCTCGCCAGCCAGTGCATTATTTAAAATCAGCAAAGCGTTGTTGCCATCCACTTTTTGTAATTGCCAACCACAGCGCCAGTCACCATTGACCAAGGGCAGGCTTTGGCATTGGATTAAGCGCTGCAGGCGCATGGCTTGCCCTGATCTCAGCGCTTGCAACCTTGCGGTTTGCAAGTCTGCGCTCCATGACTGCACCACCGCTTCAACTTGCAGTCGCCACAGCCACTGTTGCAGCCAAGGGCTGGCCACCCCCAACAAAATACCTGTCAAGGTGACGACCGTGATGAACTCCAGCAGGCTGAAGCCGCCTGGTTGTGTGGGGCTTGTGTTGGGGAAGCGCCGGTGTTTCATAGCCGCCATCTTGCAATGGCGGGGGCCGTCAAGGGTGTGCGCTATGCACTTTCACAGGGTGAGTTGAGCACCTTTAAAAATCAACGGCGAAATTCGTCGACCAAGGTTTTGAACTCGTCTACATCCTCGAAGCTTCGGTAAACACTGGCAAAGCGCACATAGGCCACTTTGTCGAGTTTTTTCAGCTCACGCATGACCAATTCACCTATGCGTGTGGAGGCTACTTCGCGTTGTCCAAGGGTGAGCAGTTTTTCTTCGATGCGTTCGATGGCGGCATCGACTTGCTCGGTGCTGACAGGGCGCTTGCGCAGGGCCAGATTGAACGAGCCGCGCAATTTGGCGCGATCGAACTCTATGCGCCTGCCATCTTTTTTAACGACCGCAGGGAAGCTGACATCGGTGCGCTCGTAAGTGGTGAAGCGCTTTTCGCAGTGGCTGCAAGAGCGACGCCGGCGAATCGAGTCGCCCTCCTCGGACATGCGGGTCTCCATGACCTGGGTTTCCACATGCGCACAAAAAGGGCATTTCATTTGTTTTCGGTATCGGTATTGGTATCGGGATCAGTAGGTTTGGCGCTGGAAACGGACACCAAACGCCCCATAGCGACTTCTTGTAAACGCTGCTGTTCAACCAAAACCTTGGCGATATAGCCGCCATCTTCACCGCTGTTGGCTGCCCCCACATACTGGCGCAAACCGGCTTCCACAGAGCCATTGCGCGAGATGGCTTCCTTGAGTACCGCAACGCCCACGCGTAAATTGGCGATGGGGTCAAAAGCCGCCATGTCACCGCCAAAATCATCGTATTTTTCGGTATGGATCTTGGTGCGCACTTGCATCAGACCTTGCGCCCCCGCCGTGCTTTGGGCAAACGGGTTAAAACTCGACTCGATGGCCATGACCGCCAAAATCAGCGTGGGGTCAATCCGGTTTCGCGGTCCAATCTCAAACGCCTCCACCACCAAAGCGCTGATGGGCTCGGGTGCAACGCGGTATTTGCGACTCAGCCACATGGCGATATTGGCTTGGTCGGTGGGCAAGTCGCGCGGGTCGGTGGCGGTGGCGCGGTCTACAGCTTCCGCATTGGTGTCAAAACTCAGGTCTATGTCGTGGCGTGTTTGCAGCCAGTCAATCAGTTGACTTTCTGCAGCAGAGCGAAAATTGGGCTGTGTGCCCATCAGAACCATGGCGCAAAACACACTCAATCCGAGCAAGGCCAGACCGCTGTGGGTGATGAGGAAAAAACCGTCACCAATATCAGAGGCGCAAACTTTGATGGCTTGACGAAAAGATTCATAAATGGGCATAGTCTCATTTTAAGCTTTTACCCCTTGCGCCCTGTCACAATAGACGTTTTGGCCTGTTCTCGGGCTTTAACCAACCTATTTGAACCACTGTGACCACGTCTACTGACAGCGCCCCCGACCTCGCCACGCTAGATGCCTTAACCGCCGGTGCTTTAACAGCACCCACCTCAGGCGAGCGATCTGCTCGCTTAAGAGACTGGTTAGCCAGCGACCCTTCTCCTGAATTGATGCAACACGTGCTCAAAGAAATGAGCGCCCGTGACAAAGGGGCGGCCAAGCCCTTGCGCGAAAAACTTGACGAGATCAAGCGCACCAAGGCGCAAGATTTGTTGGCCCAGGAGTGGACCGATAAAGCCCAAGCTTTGTTGCAAGCCGCACAGTTCAAAGTGGCCGATGCCATGGCTTGGCAAAGAGATGCCGCCAAAGCCGGCGCTGCCTTGTCGCGCGAACCTTTGGCAGGGCTGCGGCAAGCCCTGGCTGAGCGCATCAAGCACATTGCAGAACTGGAACACCGCGCCCAAGTTCAACGCGAAACTGCGCTGCTTTTGATACAGCGCATTGAAATGCTGTCAACCAAGTCGTGGCAAGAAGCCTTAGAGCAGCAAACCGCCTTGCAAGCTGATTTGAAGCGTTTGCATGATGAATTCGCGGCGCTTCAAGCCGACCCGCATTGGCACAGTGTGGACCCCAAATACCCCATGCTGGTGGAGCAGACCACCCAGCACATTCCTTTGGTCTGGGAAGCCTTTGCTGCAGCACTGCAACAGACCCAAGCCGCCGCCGTTGACGCCAGCCTTGCCTTGCCGGCTGTGCCAGCTTGGGCCGACCAATTGCGCCAGACCAGAGGCGACAGTGCGCCCCTGACAGTGACTGTGCAAATTAAACCCAAACCAGAAGCACCTCAGGCCAGCCTCATGGCTTTGCAAGTTCCAGAGATGTTGCAACAGCTGGAAAAAGAAGTCGCCTTGGGACACTCCAAAGCTATGTCAGCGGCCGCTGCGCAATTGCGCGCTGCTCTTAAAACCAAAGGTCTGCAACTCGACACTGCCTTGTCTGAGCAGGTGCAAACTGCTTTAGCCGCGTCCGCCGAATTGGAAGGCTGGCAGCGCAAGCACGCCGATGAAATTCGCTTGCAACTTGTCACCAAAGCCGAGGCTTTGTTGCAAGCCCCGCCCGCAGCCGAGCCAGTTGAACCTGTGCAGTCAGTTGATTCTGTTGAGCCAGTTGAACCCGTCGCGGCGGCCACCGCGCCCATCGACTACAGCCTATGGGTGCCAGCCATCAACGGACGTAAATTGCAAGACACTTTGCGTCAACTTCGAGATGAATGGAAAAAAACCGACCAAGGCGGTATGCCCAACCACGGGCTGTGGAAGCGCTTTGACCAAGCCTGCAACCGCGCCTACCCGTTTGTGCAAGCTTGGCTTGAAAAGGCCAAAGCCGAGGGGGCCGCACACCGTGAAGGCCGCCAGGCTTTGTTGGCGCAAGTCGCGGCATGGACCGAGGCCCACCAAGGCAATACCGACTGGAAAACACAGTCGCGTGAATTACATCAATTCTCTGAACGCTGGCGTAACAGTGGGCACCTGAGTGAAAAAGCGTTTGCTGATATGCAGTCGCAGTGGAAGACCGCCATCAAGGCTGCGTATGCGGGCCTGGACGTCGCCCAAACCCAAAGCATCGCGCTGCGCCGGGCCATGATTGAAGAAGCCAAGGCACTGGGTGAGGCGCCTCAGTTGCGCATTGATGCGGTCAAGGCCTTGCAGCAACGCTGGCAGATTGAATCGCAGGCTGTGCCTGTCGAGCGCAAGTTGGCGCAAAAACTGTGGGATGCTTTTCGCCAGCCCCTAGACGAGGCTTTTAGCCGCAAAACCCAAATGCGAGCTGATGCACCAGCACAGAATTTGTCTGAACACGACAAGGCCGTGTTGGCCGCTGCCACTGAGCTCGACAAAGCTATTGCCCATGCCGACGCTGCGCTTATTCGCCAAGCGCTTGCGCATTTGCAGGCTGTTTCTGCGGGTCAAGCCGCACCAGTTGCAATTGCAATCACTGAAGCACCCACTGAAGCAAGCGCAGATGTAAGCCCAGAAGCTGATGCAGTGGTCACGCCACCCAAGCCCGTGGTGGTTAAAAAAGTGGTGGCTGTGCGCGGCGACGACCGACCGGGTCAAAAGAAAACCGAGCCCATGCCAGCGGGACGTTTTGGCGACAAAGCCGGTGCGCGTCGCCCCGAACGCGATGCAGGTAACCGACGCGGCCCCGATGCCGCACGTGGTGGGCAGCGAGACAAACCTGAGTTTGAAGCACGCGGCCCACGCTTGGGAGACGCGGCTTTTCGCGCCCAGCGCCAAGCGTTGGAACAGGCGGACATGGCATTGCGCAAACTCGCCATGCAAGCCCATGGTGAAACCTTGGTTCATTTGCTGGGTGCTTGGCAGCAGCGTCAGCCAGACCAATTGCCCCCCGCCAAAGAGTTGGGTCCACGTTTGAATGCCCAACAGCGTCTTGACTGGGCCAAAGCCTTGCAAGCGCCTGCGCAAGGTGCAGCCGACCAAGCTTTGTTGCGTTTGGAAATTGCCGCTGAAGTGGCCACGCCTGCGGCTTTTATGGACGCACGCCGCATGTTGCAACTTCAGTTGTTAACCAAGCGAAACGACGCAGGCCCTGGACAAACTTGGGCGCAAGATTTGGCTCAGGTATTGGCCAGCAGCTATGAAGAAGCGTCCGCCCAGCGGGTTCAAGCCGTGCTTAAGGTGTTGCTTAAAAAGTAATTGACGCCAAGAGGGTCAGGGCAGCAGGTCTTGGCGCGAAAAGCCTTGACCCACCTGCCATGTCAGCATTTGCGCCCGTGAGGGTGTTGCTTGGGCGTCCCAGTCGCTGAGAACCCAGCGTTGATGGGTGGCTGACAAAGTGTGCAACGCTGGTTGGTGGGTGTGGCCATGAATCAGCAGCAAGGCTTGGTGTTGCTTTAAGCAGGCCAGTGCAGCGTCGTTGTCAACATCCACCCAAGCGGTTTGGGTTTTCTTCAAAGCTTCACTTTGTGCCCGCAAATCCCGCGCCACCTTTAAGCGCTGATGCAAGGGTTGCGCCAAAAAATCTGTTTGCCACTGGGCGGATCTGACTTGTCGGCGAAAGTCTTGGTAAGCCGTATCGGCCAAACACAAGGCATCACCATGGCTTAAGAGCCATCTGTCTTGCGTGGTGTCTACAACGCAAGGGTCTTGCAAGGTTTGCATGCCGCTGTGAAGTGCGGCCTTTTCGCCCCACAAAAAATCGCGGTTACCGACCATCCAATACACCGGCAGCCTGTCGGCCACTTGGCGCAAAACCGCGCAGCATTGGCGCTCAAAACTACCTTCTGGCGCATCCAAAATATCGTCGCCAACCCAGACCTCAAACAGGTCTCCCAAGATAAACAAGGCGTCGGTTTGTAGGTTTTGAAGGGCCTTGCACCAAGCCTTGAAAGTAGCATCTTGGCTGGCTTGCAAATGCACATCGGAAATAAAGCTTAAGTGTTGCCAAGCTCGGGCATCTAGGCTCATGCCAAGAGAACAACTTTGTCGAGAATCACATCTTCTTTGGGTACATCGTCGTGAAAACCGCTACGTCCCGTTTTGACTTTGCAAATCGCGTCCACCACCTCGGTGCCTGCAACGACTTTGGCAAACACTGCATAGCCCCAACCGCTGGCTGTAGGCGATGAGTGGTTAAGAAAGTCGTTGTCTTTCACATTAATGAAGAACTGTGAGGTGGCTGAATGCGGGTCGTTGGTGCGAGCCATGGCTACGGTATACAGGTCATTGGTCAAGCCATTGTTGGCTTCGTTTTCCAATTTGTCTTTGGTTTTCTTCTCTTTCATGCCCACAGACATGCCGCCGCCTTGCACCATGAAGTTGGGAATGACGCGGTGGAAAATGGTTTGGTCGTAGTGGCCGTCTGCCACATAGGCCAAAAAATTCGCAACGGTTTTGGGCGCTTTGTCTGCGTCGAGTTCCAGCGTGATCACGCCGTGGTCTTGGATATGCAATTCAACTTGGGGGTTAGACATGGGCTTATTTCACTAAAACGGCAGACTGTACGACCACCTGGGTTTGCGGAACATCGCTGGGGAAGGGGCCGCCAGCGCCTGTGGGCGTTTGTTTAATTTTGTTGACCACTTCCATGCCGCTGATCACCTTGCCAAAAGCCACATAGCCCCAGCCCTGAGCAGAGGGGGAGGAATGGTTGAGGAAGTCGTTGTCTTTCACATTAATAAAAAACTGCGAACTGGCCGAGTGCGGGTTGTTGGTGCGGGCCATGGCAATCGTGCCCACCGTGTTGCTGGGCCCGCCCTTTGCTTTAACTTCAGCGCCTTCGTGTTTGATGGACGGGCGAGTGGGTTTTTCCATGTAGCGGGCGTCATAGCCACCGCCTTGGATCATGAAGTTGTTGATGACGCGGTGAAAAACCGTGCCGTTGTAATGGCCGTCACGCACATAGACCAAAAAATTCTCTACCGTGTTGGGTGCTTTGTCGGGGTACAACTCGATGACAAATTCACCCGCAGTGGTTACAAATTTAACTTGAGGCGCAGCGGTTTGTGCTTGAGCAAAACCAACAACAGACAGGGCCAAGGCAAAGCCAAGGAAATAGCGGCGTATATTCATTTGGAAGGGTTAAGAGTGAGTTGAAGAATGGGGTTGAGCGCCAGCTTTTTTTGCTGAGCAGATTTGGCGGCGGTGGGATCGAGCTCAGCAGCTTTGGCAAATGACTGTTGCGCAAGATGCAGCAAGATGTCACCCATGTTTTCATGGGTGATGGCGTAGTTGGGGTTGTTGCGCAAGGCTTGCTCAAAGGCCAACTTGGCTTGTCCCCAGTTGCCGCGAGCCGCGTACATCACCCCTAAGTTATTTTGCACTTCAGGAAACTCGGGGTAGTCTAGTGCCAGTTCTTGGTAAACCGCAAAAGCTTGCTCGGCTTGTTGCAGTTCATCAAGTAAGCGAGCCCGCCAAAACCGCATCTGTGGGTCACGCGGGCGCTCAAGCAAATAGGCATCAACTTGTTCCAAGGCTTGCGACCATTTACGCTGCCCCATGGCTTTTTGTACTTCGGCATGGGGCGTACCCTTGAGTTGCAAAGTACTGGAAGTTTGCGCATGCACACCCCATGCTGCACAAAGCAAAAGGCAAACCAAGCCCATGCGCCAAGCCAAGGGTAAACATACAAAAGACAGCAGGTAGGTGCGGGGCATGAAATTCAATCAAGCATTGCGAAAAAAAAATGCTTACAGAGGACAGGATCGATATACTGCGGCCATTGTAGTAGAGAGTTTTTTTACAGTCACCTGCCAGTCTTGCCTTGTCGCAAGCGCCTTTTCCCTCACCATGACCATCCGCATTTACAGCACGCTGACCCGGGCTCTGGAAAACTTGACACCTCTTATAACGGGTCAGGTACGCATGTATGTGTGTGGCATGACGGTGTATGACTTGTGTCACCTCGGACATGCCCGCTCCATGGTGGCGTTCGATGTGGTTCAGCGCTGGTTGCGGCACAGCGGTTATCAGGTCACCTATGTTCGCAATGTCACCGATATTGACGACAAAATTATTCGCCGCGCTACCGAAAACGGCGAAAGCATTCGTTCATTAACCAACCGCATGATGGAGGCTTTGCACCAAGACGCCGACGCCTTGGGCATTGAGCGGCCCAGCTTGGAGCCGCGTGCCACCGACTTTGTGCCGTCTATGCTCAAACTCATTGGGCAGCTGGAAGTCAAGGGCTTGGCCTACCGCGTCCCCAGTGGCGACGTGAATTTTGCGGTTCGTAAATTTGCAGGCTATGGCAAGCTGTCTGGCAAGTCGCTAGACGAGTTGCATGCTGGCGAGCGTGTGGCGGTGCTCGATGGCAAAGAAGACCCTTTGGATTTTGTGCTGTGGAAATCTGCCAAGCCCGATGAACCGCAAGAGGTCAAGTGGGACAGCCCGTTTGGTGCGGGCCGTCCGGGCTGGCATATCGAATGTTCAGCCATGGCTTGCGACTTGCTGGGACAAAGTTTTGATATTCATGGCGGTGGCGCAGATTTACAGTTTCCCCACCATGAAAACGAAATCGCTCAAACCGAAGGCGTTCACGGCAAACCCATGGCCAGCATTTGGATGCACAACGGCTTTATCAATGTAGACAATGTGAAGATGTCTAAAAGCTTGGATAACTTTTTCACCATCCGCGAAGTGCTCAAACTTTTCGCCCCCGAGGTGGTTCGCTTCTTTGTCGTCAGAAGCCATTACCGCAGCGCTTTGAATTTCAGCGATGTTCATCTCTATGATGCGCGGGCGTCGTTGAAGCGTTTGTATACCGCCTTGCAGCTTGTCCCGCCTGCGCCGGTTGCCATCGACTGGCAAGACACTTATGCTGGGCGTTTCAAGGCGGCCATGGATGAAGACTTTGGCACACCCGAAGCCGTGGCGGTGCTGTTCGAACTGGCGGGCGAAGTCAACCGCTCGCAGTCGGCTCTTTTGTCAGGCTTACTTAAAGCTTTGGGCGCCATCTTGGGTTTGCTGCAAAGCCCTCCGCAAGATTTTTTACAAGCCGGCAGCGAAGTTGATGAGGCGCATATTCAAAGCATGATTGACGCACGCGCACAAGCCAAGGCCAGCAAAGATTTCGCTGAGGCTGACCGCATTCGCAAAGCCTTGGGCGATATCGGTGTGGTGCTGAAAGACTCGGCACAAGGCACACAGTGGGAGCGTGCCTGATGCTGACGAAATTACCCGTCAAGCGTGCTGTCCCCCCTTATTGGGAGGAAGCTTGCAAGCATTTGGCCAAGAAAGACCGCGTCATGCGCCGCCTGATTCCGCAGTTTGGCGATGCCTGTCTAGAGTCACGCGGTGACGCTTTTGTCACGCTGGCCCGAAGCATTGTGGGTCAACAAATTTCAGTCAAGGCTGCGCAAGCGGTGTGGGACAGGTTTGCCGCATTGGCCAAAAAAATCACGCCGGCTTATGTGCTCAAACTCAAAGTCGACGATATGCGCGCGGCGGGTTTGTCAGCCCGCAAGGTTGAATATTTGGTTGACTTGGCGTTGCATTTCTCCAATGGCACTGTTCATGCAGGCCATTGGGCAGACATGGATGACGACGCCATCATTGCCGAGTTGGTCACCATTCGTGGCATAGGGCGTTGGACGGCAGAGATGTTTTTAATGTTTTACCTGATGCGCCCCAATGTCTTGCCTCTGGATGATGTGGGTCTGATCAACGGTATCAGTCACAACTATTTCTCTGGCGAATCTGTCAGTCGCAGCGACGCGCGTGAAGTGGCCGCAGCTTGGGCACCGTACTGCAGTGTTGCAACTTGGTATATTTGGCGGTCGCTTGACCCGCAACCGGTGGCCTACTAGGCCTATTCGCAAAGCGGTCACAGCGCAAGGAGAGACGATTGGCGAAAAAAACATTTCTCGATTTCGAGCAACCCATTGCTGAACTCGAAGGCAAGATAGAAGAGCTCAGGTATGTGCAAACCGAATCTGCTGTCGATATTTCAGATGAGATAGAGCAACTCGCCAAAAAAAGTCAGCAACTTACCAAAGATATTTACAGCGATCTCACGCCTTGGCAAGTCACCAAGATTGCGCGTCACCCCGAACGCCCGTACACCCTCGACTACATCTCTGAAATCTTCACAGACTTTGTGGAGATGCATGGCGACAGGCATTTCTCCGATGACCTGAGTATCGTGGGAGGTTTGGCGCGTTTCAATGGCAATGCTTGCATGGTGCTGGGTCAGCAAAAAGGGCGCGACACCAAAGAGCGCACAGCGCGCAACTTTGGCATGACCCGACCCGAGGGCTACCGCAAAGCCCTGCGGTTGATGAAGACAGCAGAAAAATTCAAGCTGCCGGTGTTTACCTTTGTGGACACGCCCGGCGCTTTCCCGGGCATTGACGCCGAAGAACGCAGCCAGTCTGAGGCGATCGGGCGTAATATTTTTGAGATGGCGCAACTTCAGGTGCCCATCATCACCAGCATCATTGGCGAGGGCGGTTCGGGCGGCGCTTTGGCCATCAGTGTGGCCGATCAACTGTTGATGTTGCAGTACTCGATTTACTCCGTCATCAGCCCCGAGGGCTGTGCGTCCATTTTGTGGAAAACCTCTGAGCGCGCATCCGATGCCGCTGATGCTTTGGGCATCACGGCTCACCG
>CAMBXY010000007.1 GCA_945871945.1 Bordetella parapertussis | reverse complement strand
TCTACTTTGTCTTTGCCAGGGGTGAATTTTTGAGCGCCGGCTTTAAGGTGACTCTCCACCATCACGCCAAACACGCTGTGCGATCCGCCTGATAACTGGTGCGCAATGTCTTGAGCCACCACCAACTGACGCTGATGCTGTTTGCTGCTGTTGGCATGGCTGCAGTCGATCATCAAGCTGGCGGGTAACTTCGCAGCTTCAAGTTCTTTGCAGGCGGCCGCCACACTGGCGACGTCGTAATTGGGCGCTTTCCCGCCGCGCAAAATCACATGGCAATCTGGGTTGCCCTGGGTTTGCACAATCGCTACTTGACCGTTTTTATGCACCGATAAAAAGTGGTGTCCGCGCGCCGCAGCCTGAATGGCGTCGGTGGCAATTTTGATATTGCCGTCAGTGCCATTTTTAAAGCCAATCGGGGCCGACAAGCCCGAAGCAAGTTCGCGGTGCACTTGGCTTTCGGTGGTGCGCGCGCCAATCGCGCCCCAGCTGATCAAGTCGCCAATGTATTGGGGTGAAATCACATCTAAGAATTCGCTGCCAGCCGGCACGCCTGCTCGGTTGATCTCGATCAACAACTGACGCGCAATGCGCAGGCCTTCGTCGATGCGAAAGCTCTCATCCAGATACGGGTCGTTGATCAAACCCTTCCAGCCCACGGTGGTGCGGGGTTTCTCGAAATACACCCGCATCACAATTTCCAAGGTGTCGGCGTATTTTTCACGCTCGAACTTCAAGCGGCGGGCATAGTCCAAAGCAGCGGCGGGGTCGTGGATGGAGCAAGGGCCCATCACTACCAACAATCGGTCGTCTTTGCCCGCCATGATTTTGTGGATGCGCTGGCGGGTTTTGGCGATCAGGGTTTCAACAGCGGTGCCTGCGATCGGGAAAAAACGAATAAGGTGTTCGGGAGGCGGCAGCACGGTGATGTCCTTGATGCGTTGGTTATCGGTTTGGCTGGTTTGGTCGTTGATAGGCGCATAAGCATCAAGCTTGGGGGTTTTCATGGAGGCTCCTTGGAAGCGTTTCAAATCTGTGGCAAAAGGTGCAGGGCAAAAAAAAACCGCCGGAGGCCGGCGGTTGGTTCGTGGGGTTCATCGCATCGTTTGCGTTTAAACCTCTCGACCGCCAGCGCAGCGTGAGAAGAAAAAATAAGCAAAGTAAAAGTGCAAAGAAGCCATAGGAAGTAATGTAGCACAGGCTTTTTCAGAGCCTGTGAACGTGTTTTAAGCCGTGCCGCCCACCGTCAATCCGTCGATTCGCAAGGTGGGTTGTCCCACACCCACCGGCACACTTTGACCTTCTTTGCCACAGGTGCCCACACCTGGGTCTAAAGCCATGTCATTGCCAATCATGCTGACGCGGGTGAGCGCGTCTGGGCCGTTGCCCACCAAGGTCGCGCCCTTGACAGGGTATTGAATCTTGCCGTTTTCCACCCAAAAAGCCTGACTGGCAGAAAACACAAATTTACCCGAGGTGATGTCGACTTGTCCGCCGCCAAAGTTGGTGGCATACAAACCCTTTTTGATGCTGGCAACGATTTCTTCAGGGTGCTTGTCGCCGCCCAACATATAGGTGTTGGTCATGCGCGGCATGGGCACATGCGCATAGCTTTCGCGCCGGCCGTTGCCCGTGGGGGCCACACCCATGAGGCGGGCGTTCATGCTGTCTTGAATATAACCAACCAAAATACCGTCTTCAATCAGCAGGTTTTTCTGGCTGGCGTGGCCTTCATCGTCGACGTTGAGCGAGCCGCGCCGGTCGGCGATGGTGCCGTCATCCAACACGGTGACGCCTTTGGCCGCCACACGCTTACCCATTTTGCCGCTGAAGGCGCTTGAACCCTTGCGGTTGAAGTCGCCTTCTAAGCCGTGGCCAATCGCCTCGTGCAACAAAATGCCAGGCCAACCCGAGCCCAGCACCACGGTCATTTCGCCCGCAGGCGCAGGTCGCGCCTCTAAATTGGTGAGGGCAGAACCCACGGCGTCTTCCACATAGCCGGTGAGACAGTTGGCGTCGAAATGGGCCAAGCCAAAACGCCCCCCACCGCCGGCCGAACCACTCTCGCGGCGACCGTTTTGCTCGACGATGACCGATAAAGACAGTCGCACCAAAGGCCGCACATCAGCGGCCAAGGTGCCGTCTGCACGGGCCACCATGACCACGTCGTACTCGCTGGCCAGACCAGCCATGACTTGCACCACTCGCGGGTCTTTGGCTCGGGCTTGCTTTTCCAAACGCTCGAGCAACTCAACTTTGGCGGTGCTGTCCAAACTGCCGATAGGGTCCACACCCATGTAGAGCGAACGGCTGGGCGCAATCACTCGGGCTGGCACCTTGGTGCTGGCGCTCAAGCCAGCCGTCGCAATGCTGCGCACCGTGTGAGCAGCGTCCATGAGCGAAGCCATGGAAATATCGTCGGAATAGGCAAAGGCGGTTTTCTCGCCACTCACTGCCCGCACGCCCACACCTTGGTCGATGCTGAAAGAGCCCGTTTTGACAATACCTTCTTCCAAACTCCAGCCTTCCGAGCGGGTGTATTGGAAATACAAGTCGGCATCATCGACCTGGTGGGCGCGAATGGCCGACAAGGCTTGGGTGAGATGGGATTCGTCCAAACCATAAGGGGTGAGGAGCAGGTTTTGCGCGATGGTCAATCGCTCGAGGGTGGGTTCGCGTGAAATCATGGCGCTATTGTAAGAGTCGACCAACAACCCTTTGGATCGCGGGTTGAGGCGCGGCTATGACTGCACCAGTTGCTTGGCTTTGGCAATAGACAACAAAATACCTATGCCAAAACCCAGTGTCACCATGGCTGTACCGCCGTAGCTGACAAACGGCAAAGGCACGCCCACCACAGGCAGCAGACCGCTGACCATGCCCATATTGACAAAGGCATAGGTGAAAAATATCAGGGTTATGCTGCCTGCCAACAATCTGGCAAACAGTGTCGGCCCCTCCAGCGCAATTGCCAAGCCACGAAACACCAAGACCAAAAAGCCACCGATAAGCAGCATATTTCCCAGCAAGCCAAATTCTTCGGCATATGCGGCAAATACGAAATCGGTGGTTCGCTCGGGGATGAAATCGAGTTGGGCTTGGGTGCCTTGCATCAAACCCTTACCCCAAAAACCACCCGACCCGATGGCGATCATGCCTTGGATGGTGTGAAACCCTTTACCTAAGGGGTCGCGCCCCGGGTCAAGCAAGGTACACACCCGCTGCTGCTGGTAGTCGCGCAAAAAGGGCCAGTCCACGCCAGGGACGCATAAACTGGGCTCAAACACCACCAGCAAAACAACTGACACCACGCCCAGAATCAGCGGTGGGATGATCAACCACCAACTCAAACCAGCAAAAAAAATAACGTACAAGCCAGCGGCCATGACCAAAATGGCGGTGCCCAAATCGGGTTGCTTGACAATCAAGGCCACGGGTACAAGCAGGATCAAGCCACCCACTAAAAAATCAAGTATTCTTAACTGGCCTTCACGTTTTTGAAACCACCAAGCCAGCATCAGTGGCATACCAATTTTCATGATTTCGCTGGGTTGAATGACGATACCCACATTCAGCCAGCGCTGCGCCCCTTTCTTGGTCAAACCAAACAAAGCCACTGCCACCAGCAGCGCCAAACCGACGGTGTAAATGGGTACGGCTAAAGCCATCATGCGTTGGGGAGGTATTTGCGCCACCACAAACATGATGGCGCAGGCAATCAACATATTGCGGCCATGGTCTACAAAACGCTGTCCTTCACCATAGCCGGCTGAAAAAATAGACAGCAAACCGATAGCGGCCAACAGCAAAACTGCAAAGGCAATGACATTATCAAAGCCTTTGACCAGCGGCGTGATGCGCTGGAACACACTGTATTTACCAATTTGAGTTCCCATGCTCAAAGTTTATCGGAGCGCCATGGGAGAATCCATACCTATGTATGCACTTTATGAAGAAGGCGGGAAATTCCAAACTGGGCGGGTTTTGTCTGAGGCTGAGGCGTCGGCGCAAATCGAGCTTGACAGCGGCAAGCGGGTCAAGGTCAAAACCGCGCAATTGCTGATGAAATTTGATAAGCCTGCGCCTGCTGAGTTCATGCGGGCCGGTCAAGAAGTTGCCCACGGTATGGAAGTCGAGATGGCCTGGGAGTTCGCCCCCGAAGAAGAATTTGGGTTCGCCGACTTGGCCCGCGACTATTTCTCTAAAGACGCCAACCCCAGCCAACAACTGGGCGCTTTGCTTTGCCTCTTTGAAGCGCCTCATTATTTCCGTCGCGCTGGCAAAGGTCGCTTTCGCAAAGCCTCGGCGGAAATTGTGCAGCAAGCCCTCATCGCCATAGAGAAGAAGAAGCAACTTCAGCAGCAAATTTCCGCTTGGGCACACAAGTTGATTGAGGGCCAGTGTCCGGCCGAAGTACAGACTCAGCTTTTCAAAATCCTTTTCAAGCCCGATAAAAACGCAGCTGAATACAAGGCGGTGGTTGAAGCCTCGCGTGAAAGCCAAACCGCGCCTTTGGTTTTGCTGCAAAAGGCTGGCGCCATTCGCTCGCCTTATGAATTTCACTGGCAACGCTTTTTGTTTGAGCATTTCCCCAAAGGCACGGCCTTGCCCGACTTGCTTGCCCCGCCGATTGAGGCTGACCTGGCCTTGGCTGATGTGCGAGCCTATTCCATCGATGACTCACAAACCACCGAGATTGATGATGCTTTGTCGGTACAAGGCTTGGGCAGCGACTGCATCACTGTGGGCATTCACATTGCCGCGCCGGCCTTGGCACTGCAGCCTGCAGACCCCATTGACCAGTGCGCCCGTGCACGTTTGTCGACGGTCTACATGCCAGGACACAAAATCACCATGCTGCCCGACAGCGTGGTGAAAACTTATACCTTGCAAGAAGGTCGCGCCTGTCCCGCTTTGTCTTTGTATGTGAGTTTTGATGCCCACACACTGTCGGTACTGAAAACCCAAACTCGCTTAGAACAAGTGCCCATCGTCGCCAATATGCGCCATGATCAACTCGATAAGGTGGTCACCGAAAGTTGGCTGAGCCAAGACGCTCTTGAGCCCCAGGCCACCCCAGAAGTCGCCATGCCGCATGCTGAATTGGCATTTCTCTTTCGCCTGGCCAAGCATTTGAAAGCAGCCCGCGAAGTTGTGCGTGGCAAGCCCGAAACTTTTAACCGACCTGATTACAACTTCCGCCTGCAAGATGTTCCTGAAAATGGCCCGATTGGCGATGAGAAAATCCTCATCAGTGTTCGCCAACGTGGCTCTGCACTCGACCTGATCGTGGCAGAAGCGATGATTTTGGCTAACAGCACATGGGGCCAATGGTTGGCCAGTTTGGGCGTGCCAGCCATTTACCGAAGCCAAGCCTCCTTGTCGCCTGGCATCAAAGTGCGCATGGGCACCAAGTCCTTGCCGCATGCGGGTATCGGCGTGCCCAGCTATGCGTGGAGCACCTCGCCCTTGCGACGCTACACCGATTTGGTCAACCAATGGCAATTGATTGCCTGCGTGCGGCATGGCGCTACCGCCGCACTGGCTGCGCCGTTCAAGCCTAAAGATGCCGAGCTGTTTGGCATCATCACCGGATTTGAATCCGCCTACAGCGCTTACAACACCCAGCAAGCCAGCATGGAGCGGTTTTGGACTTTGCAATACTTGCAGCAACATAAGCTCACCGAGCTTGAGGCCACCGTCATCAAATCTTTTCCAGGTGAAGCCCCGTTGGCACGCGCAGACCATTTGCCGCTGGTTTTTTCAGTGATGGGTTCGCCCGCACTTGAAAGAGGCAGTCGGTTGCGGGTTCGACTGGGTGAAATGGATTTGATTTCGCTCGATATCCGTGCACAATACCAAGAGTCTTTGTTAGAAAAACAAGATACTGGCGACTCCGAAGACGAAGAAGACATATCCACCGGTACGCTGACCATTGCGGTCAACTTAGATGATGCAGATGAAACCTCCACAGCGCCTGCCAGCACTTAGGGACAAATACTTTTTATCGCTATGCGAATGCTTGCCGTCAAAATTAACGCCGACAAACTGCTGCCCTTGGCTTTGGGAATTTCATTGACCGTGCATGCTGCCGCGTTGGCAGTTCGGCTCAGCCCTCCAGAGGCTATTGATCGATTGGTGCGCGACGCGGGGTTGGAAGTTATTTTGGTCAATACAAACTCGGACGAAAAAGCGCCAGTCAAACCCAAAGCTATCGCACAAACCCATCTTGCGGGTGGCGGTGAGACAACTAACGACCGATCCACATCGCCACTGCTGAACTCACCCTCGACCCGCTCTGGTCAAGCCGATGATCAAGTTCAACAAAAATTATCAGCTAAAGAGCGTGAGCAAGCCGAGCTTTTGACACGCACCAAACAAACCCTTGCCAAGCTCAACACCTCACACAACGACAACAAAGACCCGGCGATCGAGCGTCAACGCCAACAACTCATTAATTTACTTGCACAAATTGAAAAACGAATACAAGAAGAAAATGCTCGCCCGCGAAAACGCTATGTCAGTCCCAGCACGCAGGAGGCTTCTTACGCCAAGTATTACGACCTGATGCGACGCAAAATTGAAGAACGCGGAACGCGGGAGTTTCCTCAACACCAAGGTGATAAGTTGTACGGCAGCTTGATTATGGTCATCACGATTGATGCGCGTGGGCAAATTCTTTCGGCTGATGTTTCTCAAAGTTCTGGCAATCCATTGCTTGACTTTCAAGCCAAGCAAATTGCTAAAAATGCTGGTCCTTATGGCGTCTTTAGCGACAAGATGCGGCGCGAGATGGACCAACTTGCTTTGGTCACGCGCTTTAGTTTTGACCACAACAATATGTTGAAAACCACACTGCAAGCAGAATGACTTTGCACCTGCGTCGACATCCTTTTTGGCAGGCTGGACTTCGCTGGCTGATTTTGCTGATCTTGTGTGCTTTGGGTTTGCAAGTTTTTTTTCTAAGTCGCATTTTTTTGATGCGCTATATAGACCCCGCTTCCACAGCTTTTCAAAGGTCTGAGGTTTGGCGCATCAGCCACAAAAAACATGATTTACGTTGGTCTCAGCGCTGGGTTTCCTCTGATAAATTTCCTACACAAATCCAACGCGCTGTGATTGCATCCGAAGACGATACTTTTGCCACGCACACGGGGGTGCAGTGGGCAGCGCTGGAGCGTGCTTGGAACAAGAACTCACGCGCGCAAGCCAGAGCGCAAGCCAGCAATCAAACACCCAAAGTGGTGGGTGGGTCAACCATCACCCAGCAGCTGGCTAAAAACCTTTTTCTCAGCGGTGAAAGAACTTTATTTCGCAAAACCCAAGAGCTGATTTTGACCTTGGCCTTAGAGCAATTTTTAAGCAAACAACGTATTTTGGACATTTACCTCAACAGTGTCGAATGGGGTGAAGGTGTTTTTGGCGTCGAGGCGGCTTCAATCCATTACTTTAAGCAACCTTCTGCGCAATTGAACGCTTGGCAAGCGGCCAGACTCGCCGTCATGTTGCCACGCCCTAAATACTATGAAAAATTATCGCGTTCGCCTTATTTGAATGAACGTGCAAGCGTCATTTTGAGTCGCATGTCCATGGTCACTTTGCCGTGAATCAAACCGTTCGTATTTTGGGTATCGACCCAGGTTTGCAATGCGTCGGCTTTGGTGTGGTCGACATGACGGGTCATCAATTGCTCTATGTCGCCAGCGGAACCATCACCACCACCCATTTGCCGCGTGAAGATTTACCCGCTCGCTTAAGCGTGATTTTCAAAGGTATTGTTGAAGTGGTGAAGCGCTATGAGCCGCAAGAAGCGGTGGTTGAAATTGTCTTTGTGAATATGAACCCACAAGCCAGTTTGTTGCTAGGACAAGCCCGAGGGGCTTGCCTCACCTCCTTGGTTCATCAAGATTTACCTGTGGCTGAGTACACAGCTTTGCAAATGAAAAAGGCGATTGCGGGTCATGGCAAAGCGGCCAAAGCGCAAGTGCAGGAAATGGTTAAGCGCTTGCTCAATCTTCCTGGCTTGCCAGGGCCAGATGCAGCGGACGCTTTGGGCCTAGCGATCACGCATGCGCATGCGCGTAACAGTGCGCATATGCGCGCACTTGGGGATCAAGCTACCAAGCCGGTGCCAGCTGGGCAAGTCCGCGCGGGGCGCGACGCTCATCGTCGAAGCTGACGATTTCATAGGCTTGGGGTTGGCTGAGCAACTCGCGCAGCAGTCGGTTGTTCAATGCATGGCCAGATCTGAAGGCACTGTAGGCGGCTAACAATGGACGCCCCAGTAAATACAAGTCCCCCATGGCGTCCAATATTTTGTGTTTGGCAAACTCATCGTCATAGCGCAAACCATCGCTGTTGAGGACTTTGTAATCATCCATCACGATGGCATTGTCTAATCCACCTCCCAGAGCCAAGCCATTAGCGCGCATATGTTCTATGTCTTTGGAAAAACCAAAGGTACGCGCTCTGGCAATGTCTTTGACATAACTGCCGGTTTCGGTATCAAACTCAACACGCTGGCCAGTTGCGTCCACTGCTGGATGCTGAAAATCGATTTCAAAACTCAACTTATAGCCATGGTGGGGGGAAAGCTTGGCCCACTTGCGGTGCTCTGCTTGACCTTCAGTGACAGATACTTCACTTAAGAGTCGGATAAAGCGCTTGGGTGAATTTTGTAAAGCAATGCCCGCACTTTGCAAAAGAAACACAAAGGAAGCTGACGAGCCATCGAGTATGGGCACTTCCTCGGCTGTGATGTCGACAAACAAATTGTCGATACCCAGTCCCGAGCAAGCCGACATCAAATGCTCTACCGTGTGTACTTTGACGCCATGCGCTGAAATGGTTGATGCCAGCCGCGTGTCTGTCACCGCAGTAGCCGTCACCGGGATATCAACAGGATGGGTTAAATCGATGCGCCTGAACACCACGCCTGTATCGGGTGGCGCTGGGCGCAGACACAATTCAACACGCTGGCCGCTGTGCAGACCAACACCAACCGCACGGGTGAGGGTTTTAAGGGTTCTTTGCTTTAACACGCAGGGGATTTTAATCTGCTTGTTTGCGTAAGAACGCTGGTATTTCGTAGTTGTCCATTCCGCCCGAAGACATGGCGTCGACTTTGGCCGCGGCTTGGGTACGGTCACGCGTGCGCCAAACTCTGGGCACATTGACATCGCCATAGTCTGTGGGTGTTGCCATGCTGGGCGTAGTGCTCACCATGGCGCCGTTACCGGACACACCACTGCTTGGCATGATGGCTTGAGGGGCATAGCCCACATTGTCTGTACCGGTTCTTTGTATGACCGTCAGCGGTGGGGCGACACGCTTGCCTGCCTGGGCTAAACCCGTGGCAACAACTGTGACACGAATTTGGTCACCCAAGGACTCATCGTAAGCCGTTCCATAAATCACATGCGCCTCAGCAGAGGCAAAGGCCCGAATGGTGTTCATGGCTTCACGTGATTCAGCTAATTTCAGTGCACCTTTGGCCGCTGTGATGAGGACCAGCACGCCTTTGGCGCCCGTCATATCGACACCTTCAAGCAAGGGACAGGCAACGGCTTGTTCTGCTGCGATGCGCGCACGGTCTGGTCCGTTGGCCGTGGCAGTTCCCATCATGGCCTTGCCTTGTTCGCTCATGACGGTACGTACGTCCTCAAAGTCGACGTTGACCAAGGCCTCTACATTGATGATCTCGGCAATGCCACCCACAGAGTTACGCAGCACATCATTGGCATAAGCAAAAGCTTGGTCTTGTGTGACATCGTCGCCAAGTACATCCAGCAGTTTTTCATTCAACACCACAATCAATGAATCCACGTTGGCTTCCAACTCTGCCAAACCCGCTTCTGCATTGGTCATTCGGCGTCCGCCCTCCCAATCAAATGGCTTGGTGACCACACCGACCGTGAGAATTCCCATCTCACGTGCAACACGTGCCACCACTGGGGCAGCACCGGTACCCGTACCGCCGCCCATGCCCGCAGTGATGAAGACCATATTGGCGCCTTCGAGCACCTCTCGAATGGTTTCAGTCGCAGCTTCAGCAGCCGACTGTCCACGCTCGGGCTTGCTGCCTGCGCCCAAACCGTTGTCACCGAGTTGAATCACACGGTGTGCTGAACTGGCACGCAGGGCTTGGGCATCGGTGTTGGCGCAAATGAATTCAACACCTCTCACACCGCTCTTGATCATGTGCTCTACCGCATTGCCGCCGCCACCCCCTACGCCAATAACGCGGATTTGGGTGTCAGAGCTAAATTCGTTTTTTTCAATCATTTCGATGTTCATATATTTCTCCGATGTCTGTGATTTTGTTTAACCGTTAAGTTGTTGTGTGTGGCTACAGTCCTAACTGGTGGGCGGTGCGCCTCCTGCACAAGGTCGCCATCGGCGATGGTTGCGGTATCCATTGGGGACTCTTTTAAATCCGTAAGCGCTGTGTATTTTCATCATCAAAAATTCCCCACAAACCAATCTTTTACACGCCCAACCGCTGTTTTCATTGAGCCATTTTTTTGCGCGACTCTGAAACCTCTCAAGCGAGCCAAGCGCGCTTCTTCCAATAAACCCATGACAGTGGCTGCGCGTGGGTGGGAGACCATGTCGGAGAGCGCACTGCTGTAGCGGGGAACACCTCGACGGACCGCTTTTAAAAATATGTCTTCACCGAGTTCGATCATCCCCGGCATCATGGCACTGCCCCCCGTCAACACGATGCCTGAGGAGATGACTTCCTCGTAACCAGAATCACGCAAGACCTGCTGGACCAAGGAAAAAATTTCTTCGATGCGAGGTTCGATCACGCCTGCCAAGTTTTGACGGCTTAGCATGCGCGGTCCCCTGTCGCCCAAGCCCGGCACTTCAACTTGCACATTCGGGTCGGCAAGCAGTTGCTTGGCAAAACCAGACTCCACCTTGATATCTTCAGCGTCTTTGGTGGGCGTGCGCAGTGCCATGGCAATATCGCTGGTGATCAAGTCACCCGCAATCGGAATCACCGCAGTGTGGCGAATCGCCCCATTGGTGAAGATGGCAACATCTGTGGTGCCAGCGCCAATGTCTACCAAGGCAACCCCAAGCTCGCGCTCATCTGCCGTCAGTACAGAGTGGCTGGAGGCCAAGGGATTGAGCATGAGTTGCTCCACATCCAATCCGCAACGCCTGACACATTTGATGATGTTCTCTGCTGCGCTTTGTGCACCCGTGACAATATGCACCTTGGCTTCGAGTCGGATGCCGCTCATGCCAATCGGCTCTTTCACATCATGCCCGTCAATCACAAATTCTTGCGGCTCAACCAACAGCAAGCGCTGATCGGTTGAAATATTGATGGCCTTGGCCGTCTCAACCACTCGGGCCACATCAGCTGCTGTGACCTCATGGTCTTTGACCGCCACCATGCCATGTGAATTCATGCCACGTATATGGCTGCCGGTGATGCCCGTGTAAACACGGGTGATCTTGCAGTCAGCCATCAACTCTGCTTCTTTCAAAGCTTGCTGAATACTTTGCACAGTGGCATCTATATTGACAACGACTCCTCGCTTCAAGCCGCTGCTGGGTGCAATACCAAATCCAGCAAGCTTTAGCTCTGCCCCTGGCAATACTTCGGCTACAACCACCATCACTTTGCTGGTGCCTATATCCAAGCCTATGACCAAGTCTTTGTACTCTTTTGCCATGGAAACCTCTGTTTGATTACCTTGTTGGGGGTGATGTCAACGTACTCACCCCGCGCAAGCGCAAGGCGTATCCATTCACATGTCGCAAATCTGCCGCTTCAAGCGCTTGTGTTTGTCGTCCATATCTTTGACTGACTTGTGCCAGTGTCATCGTCATTTGCTGAACGCGAGTCATGACTTCTTCCTTTGCACCCCGTCCCAACTCAATGTGTGCACCCCCCTTGAGAACTGCACGCCAACTGCCTCTGCCGGTCAACTCCAAGCCTTTTATCTCTAACTGAACTTTGCTTAGCTCTGGTTTTAAAATTTCATACATTTGCAATACTTGGGTTGATTCTGTGTCTGGCCCGCTTAAGTGAGGCAAGTTTTCATCATCTAACTCTCCAAAATTTGCACTGAATACTTCTCCTTGCTGGTTAAGCAAGCGTGACTCTGACTCATTGCCCCAATAGGCCACAGGCTGGTGCTCCTCTAGAAACACACTCAGTCGATTTGGAAACTCTCGCCTCACCAAAGCTTGTCGAACCCAAGGTACTTTTTCAAAAGCTGTGCGCGCTTGCTCCAAGTCGACCGTAAAAAAACTTCCCTGCAAACTTGGCACTACATTGGCGCGCAAAGTCACGGCATTGGTATGCCGCACATCCCCTTGAACCGAAATAGCGGAAAGCGCAAAGACAGGGTGACGAAGCATCCACCACAGCAATACGCAGACCAACACCAATGACAACATCATCAACAGCAATGCGCTGGTCATATTCATCAAACGTATATCCAAGGCCAAGGGCGTGGGCGTGGACTCGTTTGCATACATGGCGTCGCGTGCTTTCATACCGCATCCACTCCGGCAACGCTGTCCAAAGCGGCTGTAGACAAGATCTTTAGACACAGTTGCGGATATGAAATACCAGCAGCCAAGGCTGACATGGGCACCAATGAGTGGCTTGTCATACCGGGACTGGTATTCATTTCAAGCAAGAAGGGTTGGCGGTCGCTGGCACGAATCATCACGTCCGCTCTGGCCCAACCTCGACAACCCAATGCCTTGTATGCGGCCACGCTCAAAGCTTGTATGTTTTTTTCTTCTTCTGCTGGCAAGCCGCTGGGGCAGTGGTAGCTGACCGCATCGGTGAAATATTTATTTTGATAGTCATAAGCCCCCTGTGGCGCCACAATTTTGACCACCGGCAAGGCCACGGCATCTTCGCCTTGGCCTAGCACCGGACACGTGACCTCGTCCCCTTCGATAAACATTTCACACAACAGGTCAGCGTCATAAGTTGTTGCCAAGGCAATGGCAGGCAAGAGTTGCGCTTGCTCAGTCACTTTCGATATGCCAATCGAAGAGCCTTCATGTGGCGGCTTGACCATCAATGGCAAGCCTAGCTGTTTGGTGATTGCGTTGATGTTGTCTGCTGTTTGCTGGTGAGGAGCCAGCCATACAGAAGAGGGGGTGGACAAATGCTCGGCTCGCCAAATACGTTTGGTCATGTGTTTGTCAATGGCAATCGCTGAGGCCATGACACCCGAACCGGTATAAGGAATACCCATTAATTCCAAGGCACCTTGCACCGTGCCGTCTTCTCCGTGACGCCCGTGCAAGGCAATAAAGACATGGGTGAATTTTTGCTCTTTTAATTGCGTGATGAGCTGTTGTGCCGGATCAAAACTCAGTGCATTCACACCGACGGATTGCAGTGCTTTCAAAACCCCTTGCCCAGACAACAAAGAGATCTCGCGTTCTGCTGATCTCCCACCCATGAGCACGGCGACTTTACTGGTGCCAACATTGAAAGTGCTCATGCGGCCACCACTTTCAAAGGCGTTTGGTCTGCCTTACGCTGTGCCACTTTGCTTGGCAATGACCCTATAGAGCCGGCTCCCATACACAACACCACATCGCCATCTCGGGCGTTCTCCACAATCAGATCTTCTAGTTGTTTTAAGTCTTGCGCAAAGACCAGTTGCTGCTGCCCCGCTACTCGCACCGCATGGGCCAGTGCGCGACCATCTGCAGCGGCAATGGCTGCTTCACCTGCAGCATAGACCTCGGTCAACCACAAGACATCCACGCTTTGCAAGACTTTAACAAAATCTTCAAAACAATCGCGTGTTCTGCTGAATCGGTGGGGTTGAAAGGCCAACACCAATCGCCGGCCTGGAAATGCACCGCGTGCGGCTTCAAGCGTGGCCGCCAACTCCACAGGATGGTGTCCATAGTCTTCTACCAAGGTGAATGTTCCGCCTTGTCGGGCAGAAATTTCTCCATGTCGCTGAAAGCGCCGACCCACGCCGCTGAAGTTGGCCAGCGCCGCAACCACCGCCTCGTCTGGCACATTGAGCTCAACCGCAATGGCAATCGCAGCCAAGGCATTGCGCACATTGTGAAGGCCAGGCAAGTTCAAATCTATTTGCATATCCGGCAACGTCACGCCGTTGCTGCGCTTGACCAAGAAGCGCATACGCGCGCCTTCAGCTCGTACATCGACGGCTCTGACTTGGGCTTGTTCTGATAAGCCATAGCTGGTGATAGGACGGGACACTTGCGACAAGATGCTGCCAATCACAGGATCATCTATGCATAAAACCGCCGCCCCGTAGAACGGCATGCGATGCAAAAATTCGATGAAGGCGGATTTCAATTTGTTGAAATCGTGGCCATAGGTTTCCATGTGGTCTGCATCAATATTGGTGACCACCGACATGATGGGGTTCAAATTTAAAAACGACGCATCCGACTCATCAGCCTCGACCACGATGTAGTCGCCAGCGCCCAGCTTGGCATTTGCGCCCGCGCTGATCAGCCTTCCCCCAATCACGAAGGTGGGGTCTAAGCCGCCTTGCGCCAGCACACTGGCGACCAAGCTGGTGGTGGTTGTCTTGCCATGTGTGCCGGCAATTGCAATGCCTTGCTTGAGGCGCATCAACTCTGCCAACATCACAGCCCTTGGAACCACCGGTATCCATTTTTCATGCGCCGCCATCACTTCTGGGTTATCAGCTTGTACGGCGGTTGAAGTCACCACCGCATCTGCACCCATGATATTTTTGGCAGCATGCCCCACTTTGGTTTGAATGCCCAATGCAGACAAGCGCTGCATCACAGGTCCATCATTTAAATCCGAACCCGATACCCGATAACCCAAGTTATGCAATATTTCTGCAATGCCGCTCATGCCTGCACCACCAATACCGACAAAGTGAACATGGCTGATGGCGTGTTTCATGCCAACACCTCCGTGCAGGCCAGAGCCACTTTTTGGGCAGCTTCTGTTTGTCGCAATGCATAGGCCTTATTGGCGACTTGCAGCAAGCTCGCACGGTCTACGGTTTGCAAATGCCGCGCCAACCATTCTGGTGTCAATTCGTTTTGTGGGATTAACCATCCCGCCCCTTGGTCTGACAAAAATTGGGCGTTCTTGGTTTGATGATCATCGACCGCATGGGGAAACGGCACCATCCATGCAGCCACGCCCACAGCTGACAGCTCACTCACGGTGCTTGCACCTGCTCGACAAATCACCACATCAGCCTGTGCCATGGCTTGCGCAGTGTTGTGAATGAATGCAGTGAGCTCTGCCTCGACATGGGCTTTTGCATAGGCAGCTTTCAAATCTGCCAAATGCTTTTCACCGCCTTGGTGCATGACAATCGGGCGGTCTTGTAAAGGAATCAAAGCCAAAGCTTCGGGCACTGCTTGGTTAATCGCTTGTGCACCCAAACTCCCGCCCATGACAAGCACGCGCAAAGGCCCTTGGCGTTGTGCAAATCTTTTCAAGGGTGGCTCTTGCATCAAAAATTCTTCGCGAAGCGGGTTTCCCACCCAAACCGCGTGGGGCAAGGCCTGCGGAAAACTGCTAAAGACCCGCTTGGCAACTTTGGCCAGCCAAGTGTTTGCCATGCCGGCCACCGCATTTTGTTCATGCAAGATCAGAGGCTTGCTGCAAACAACGCCCATCAAGCCGCCTGGGAAAGTGATGTAGCCGCCCAAGCCCACCAACACATCGGGTCGCAATCGTCTTATCAACATCAGACTTTGGCTTAATGCTTTGAATAGTCTCCAAGGCAATACCAGTGCAGCGCCCAAGCCTTTGCCACGCACACCACCAAAATGCACTGACTCAAATGCAAAGCCCTTGGCTGGGACCAGCGCTGACTCCATGCTCGGTGGGGGCGCTCCCATCCAATGCACATTCCATCCTTGACTGCGCAAAACCTCAGCAATGGCCAAGCCTGGAAAGATATGTCCTCCGGTCCCACCGGCCATGATCAAGGCGGTAGGACTGCTCATACACGCCCTCCATGCATCATCAGTCGGTTTTCATAATCCACTCGCAGGACAATCGCCAAGGCAACCAAATTAAGCAAGATGGCTGAGCCGCCATAGCTCATCAGCGGCAAGGTCAGACCTTTGGTAGGCAAAGCACCCAAGTTCACACCCATGTTAATGAACGCTTGAAAACCAATCCATATACCAATGCCCTGCGCGACCAAGCCAGCAAATACGCGGTCCATGGCAATCGCTTGGCGACCGATAAACATAATGCGTCTGGTCATCCACATAAAGACGCCAATCAAAATCACCACACCTATCAGACCAAATTCTTCGCCTATGACTGCAAGCAGAAAATCGGTATGCGCTTCAGGAAGCCAGTGCAATTTTTCAACACTTCCACCCAAACCCACACCGAATATTTCTCCCCGACCAAAGGCAATCAAGGAGTGGGACAGTTGATAGCCTTTTCCGAGTGCGTATTTCGCACTCCAAGGATCGAGGTAGGCAAAAATTCGCTCGCGCCGCCATTCCGATAATCCAATGATCAAACCAAATGCGATCAGCAGCACAAAGGCCATCAACACAAACATTCTGGCGTTGACACCACCTAAAAACAGTATCCCCATGGCGATCACCGCAATCACCAAAAACGCCCCCATATCAGGTTCGGCCAGTAGCAATGAACCCACAATGCCAATGGCCACTCCCATGGGCGTTACGGCAGTAAAAAATTTTTCTTTCACATCCATTTTGCGCACCATGTAACTGGCTGCATACAAGAGTGTTCCGAGTTTGGCCAATTCGGAGGGCTGGAAATTTAACAGGCCTAGGTTTATCCAACGTCTAGCGCCATTGACGCTTTTCCCCATGAAAGGCAGCAGCACCACGATCAATAAAACAATCGAGACAATAAACACCCATGGCGCTGCTTTTTCCCATGTATTCATGGGAATTTGAAATACCAACAAGGCTGCAGTAAACCCTATGACCAGGGCTACAGAGTGACGCACCAAATACTGAACTTGTGAGAACCCTGTTGACTGCGGCCCATCGTTGAGTGCGATGGATGCGGAATACACCATCACCAAACCCCAAAGTAATAAACTCCCAATCGCCCAAGCCAAGGCTTGATCAAATGCTTTGATTCCTGCGGGAACAGCGCGGGTTCGACCATACTCACGCCCATGCACCCGCACGGGCAATGCGTCGGGTCCTTCACTGGGGGCGCTTGGCCACCAACTTCTCATGCGTTCACCCCAACTGGACAGCACGGCTTGGCTCATGCGTGCCCCTCCTCAAATACCAAGGCGTTGACACACTCACCAAACACGTATCCGCGCTCTTCATAGTTTTTGAACATATCCAAACTTGAACATGCGGGTGAAAGCAATACCGTGTCAGCCGTTTGTGCTTGTTCTTGTGCTTTGCTAACCGCACTGGCCATGTCGCTTGCATGAAGCACGGGGAACGCAACACCAGATAAAACTTTTTCAATCAGGGGTGCATCTTTACCTATCAAAACAACCGCTCGCGCAAATTGTTTCAGTGGTTTGAGCAGCGGGGTGAAATCTTGTGCTTTGCCCTCACCGCCCAAAATCACGACCAGGTTTTTATCTGTTCCCAGACTGCCAAGGGCAGCAAGCGTTGCCGCCACATTGGTTCCCTTGCTGTCATTCACATACTCAATGTCATTGACAACACCCACCGACTGCATGCGGTGCGGCTCACCTCGGTATTCGCGCAATGCATGCAACATGGCGGCCATTCCTGCGCCACAGGTGCTTGCTAAGGCGAGTGCTGCCAATGCATTGACAGCGTTATGCTGTCCCCGCAAGCGCAATGCATCGGCAGGCATCAAGCGTTGAATGTGCAATGCCTCTGCTACCTGCCGCTTACCCTCGGTTTCAGGCACGTTCAGACGAACCAGCCATGTCATGCCGTTGGTTTTTTCAAGACCATAGTCACCGGCTTGTTCGGGCAAATCATTCCCAAAACTGATGACCTGTCTTTGTAACGATTTCTTCTTGATTGAATTTTTGGGCAATAAGGCCAGCACCGCCTCATCATGGCGCGGCATCACAGCAATGGCTTGCTGTCCATACACGCGAGATTTGGCCAGGCCATAACTGGCCATATCTGCATGCCAGTCCAAATGGTCTTGTGTCAGGTTGAGAACACATGCAGCCGTTGGCTCAAAGCTGTCTTGGGCGTCAAGCTGAAAACTTGACAGTTCTAAGACCCATGCTTGAGGTAACTCTGGTAAACATTGACTTAAGGTATCCAATAAAGTCGGGCCAATATTGCCCGCCATGGCCACACTCAATCCAGCACGCTGCAGCAAAAGTGTGGTCAATGCAGTGACGGTGGTTTTGCCATTGGTCCCAGTAATGGCAATCACTCGCGGATGGTAGGCATGCTCTTTTGCCAAGTGTGCCAAGGCATGTGCAAACAAACTTAATTCCGTACCTAGCCAGATACCTTTTTGCTTGGCGCCATGCCACACCGATTGAACTTGCGTGGGGGTCAGTCCTGGGCTTTTGAATACGCCTTGTATGGTTTGATCTTCCAAAAGCTGGGCATGGAAGTCCCCATGAATAAAAGTAGCCGACAGACCTTCTGCTCGCAAGCTGTCAAGACCTGGCGGGTGTTCGCGGGTATCGACCACGGTGACTTTGGCACCCTGCGACTCACACCAACGCACCATGGCCAGTCCTGAGTCGCCAAGACCCAGTACCAAAATGTGCAGATCGGGCAGAATTTTCATCATCACCGCAGCTTCAATGTGGACAAACCCACCAAGCACAACAACATGGTGATGATCCAAAACCGCACCACCACCTGTGTTTCTTTCCAGCCAGATTTTTCAAAATGATGGTGCAATGGGGCCATCTTCAATATGCGTTTACCCACGCCGTATTTGTGTTTGGTGTACTTGAAATAACTCACCTGCAACATCACCGACACCGCTTCAGCCACAAAGATTCCACCCATGATGGCCAAAACAATTTCTTGTCTGACGATGACGGCAATGGTTCCCAAAGCAGCACCTAAACCCAGCGCCCCAACATCACCCATAAAGACTTGCGCAGGATGGGTGTTAAACCATAAAAAAGCCAGACCCGCTCCTGCCATCGCCGCACAAAACACCAGTAATTCACCAGAACCCGGTATGTAAGGGAAAAACAAATACCGCGAATAAACAGCTGAACCTGTGACGTAGGCAAACACCCCCAAAGCTGAACCCACCATCACCACAGGCATGATGGCGAGTCCATCCAAACCATCGGTCAAATTGACCGCATTGCTTGAACCGACGATCACAAGATATGTCAATCCCACAAATCCCAAGATGCCCAAGGGATAGCTGATCTCTTTGAAAAAGGGTAAAAACAAGCCAGCTTTGGGCGGCAAGCTTACATCAAAGCCAGAGCGCACCCAGCTGTAAAAAAGCTCTACGACACGCAGGTTGCTGACCTCGGAAATACTGAAGACCAAGTACAAAGCAGCGAGCAAGCCAATCAAAGATTGCCATAGATATTTTTCGCCTGAAGGCATTCCCTCAGGGTCTTTTCTCACGACTTTGCGCCAGTCATCGACCCAACCTATTGCGCCGAAACCAAGGGTTACCAACAGCACAATCCATACAAACCGGTTGGACAGATCTATCCATAGCAAGGTGGACAAGGAAATTGCCAACAGAATTAATATGCCGCCCATGGTGGGGGTACCCGACTTCACCAGATGTGACTCAACACCATAGCCTCTGATGGGCTGGCCTATTTTGAGCTCTGCTAATTTTCGAATCACAAAAGGGCCCGCTATCAAACCCATCAGCAGTGCGGTCATTGCCGCCATGACTGCTCTGAATGTCAGGTATTGAAATACCCGTAAAAATCCATAGTCGGGTGACATGGCCTGTAGCCA
>CAMBXY010000006.1 GCA_945871945.1 Bordetella parapertussis | reverse complement strand
TACTTCCGCACAACGGACGTGACGGGTGCGATTGAGTTGCCTGAAGGCAAAGAGATGGTGATGCCTGGCGACAACGTGTCGATCACGGTGAAGTTGATCCACCCGATTGCGATGGAAGAGGGCTTGCGCTTTGCTATCCGTGAAGGCGGCAAAACCGTCGGCGCTGGCGTTGTTGCCAAAATCATTGCCTGAAGCTTCTGATGAAGATTGTTTAGCACCTTGCGTGCTAAACAATGCCAAGCGATAGGGGTATAGCTCAATTGGCAGAGCGTCGGTCTCCAAAACCGAAGGTTGGGGGTTCGATTCCCTCTGCCCCTGCCACCAGATGTCTGGTGCTCGGCAAGCCCGTCATCACTTGGCGGGTTTGTGGTCTCTTTGAAATAACATTTTTTCTCACCGAATGTATTGCCGCCCATGTCTTCTGCTCAGATAGAAACCGTATTCAGCACTGCCGATAAAGCCAAGTTGGCCGCTGCGCTGGCCTTGGTGGTCGCTGCAGTGGTGGCTTTTTATGCGCTGTCAGCGCAAGGCGTTTGGGTTCAGTGGGCATCATTGCTTGGCGGCCTCTTTTTGTCTGTGGTGGTTTTTTTCACCTCGCTGCACGGCCAACAATTGGTCGGCTTTGGTCGGGATGCGTGGCGTGAGGTTCAAAAAGTTGTTTGGCCCGCGCGCAAAGAGGCCATGCAAATGACCGCTTATGTCTTCGGCTTTGTATTCATCATGGCTTTGTTTTTATGGGTGACAGACAAAACCATTGAATGGGTTTTCTACGACTTGATTCTGGGATGGAAAAAATAATGACCGAAGAATCTCTGGAAACCACATTAATAACTACTCCGCCCGCGCATCCCGATATGCGTTGGTATGTGGTGCACGCTTATTCCGGCATGGAAAAAGCAGTTGAGCGCAACATCGTTGAGCGTATCAACCGTGCCGGCATGCAATCGAAATTTGGACGCATCTTGGTTCCCACAGAAGAGGTGGTCGAGATGAAAAACGGCCAGCGCAAAACCACAGAGCGTCGCTTCTTTCCTGGCTATGTGCTGGTGGAAATGATCATGGACGATGAAAGCTGGCACTTGGTCAAGCACACCAACAAAGTCACTGGCTTTGTGGGCGGCGCGCGCAACCGTCCAGCGCCCATTTCTCAAGAAGACGTGCTCAAAATCGTCAACCAAATGCAAGAAGGCACGGACAAGCCGCGCCACAAAGTCGAATTCATGGTGGGCGAGTTTGTGCGTGTCAAAGATGGTCCTTTCACCGACTTCAACGGCACTGTGGAAGAAGTGAATTACGACAAAAATAAAATGCGTGTGTCAGTGACGATTTTTGGTCGCGCAACACCTGTTGAATTGGAATTTGGTCAAGTCGAGAAAACCTGACCAAGGCTTGATTTCCAGCGCTTCCCGACTCGGTGCTGGTGTATTGAAAGAGAGTCGTTAACCCCGGGGAGCCCTCAACAGGCGTTTGTACCCGCAAGGAGAAAAGCATGGCGAAGAAAATCGTCGGCTTCATCAAGCTGCAAGTGCCAGCTGGTAAAGCCAATCCATCGCCACCGATTGGCCCCGCATTGGGTCAACGTGGTTTGAACATCATGGAATTCTGCAAGGCGTTTAACGCCCAGACCCAAGGCGTCGAGCCCGGTCTGCCACTGCCCGTGGTGATTACGGCGTTTGCAGACAAGTCCTTTACTTTCATCATCAAGACCCCGCCTGCGGTTACTTTGATCAAGAAAGCCATCAAGCTTGACAAAGGCTCTGCCAGGCCCCACGTCGACAAGGTTGGCAAGATCACCCGCGCGCAGTTAGAAGACATCGCCAAAGCCAAAATGGTTGACATGACAGCTGCCGACTTGGACGCCGCTGTGCGCACCATCGCTGGTTCGGCACGCTCCATGGGCGTGACCGTGGAGGGTGTTGTATGACCAAGCTCACCAAAAAACAAAAAGCATTTGACGGCAAAGTCGACTCCAACAAGCTCTACCCTTTTGCTGCCGCTTTGGCCATAGTCAAAGAATGTGCGACCGCCAAGTTCGATGAATCTATCGATGTGGCGGTCCAGCTCGGTATTGACGCCAAGAAGTCAGACCAAGTGGTGCGCGGCGCGGTCGTGCTACCCAACGGCACAGGCAAAACAGCACGTGTGGCTGTGTTTGCACAAGGCGCCAAAGCCGAAGAAGCTTTGGCCGCCGGTGCTGACGTGGTCGGTATGGACGATTTGGCAGCCCGCATCAAAGCCGGCGACATGCCTTTCGATGTCGTTATTGCTGCACCTGACGCCATGCGCGTGGTGGGTACCTTGGGTCAAATTTTGGGCCCACGTGGTCTGATGCCCAACCCCAAAGTGGGCACTGTCACACCCGACGTCGCCACGGCCGTTCGAAACGCCAAAGCGGGTCAAGTGCAGTTTCGCGTTGACAAGGCCGGCATCATTCACGGCACCATCGGCAGGCGCTCATTTGACAGCGACAAGTTGCAAGGTAACTTGTTGGCATTGATTGATGCATTGAACAAAGCCAAGCCAGCTACCAGCAAAGGAGTTTTCCTGCGCAAGTTGGCCGTGTCCTCCACCATGGGTGTGGGCGTGCGTGTAGATACACAAACCTTGAGCGCCTAAGGCGTTCAGCAATTTCTTGTGTTGCCTACAAGGGCGGCGCAAGAAGCGGTGGGTCGAGCCGGTTGAAAAACAGGCCCGAGCCATCCAAGACCGTTGGCGTGCAACCCGTTTGCACTTAATTCACCAGCCAACGCAGATGGCGATCCCGCTGAAAAGATTTTTTCTTAACAGTCAGGTCGCTGCAAAAGTAGCGTGTTGAAGGGGCAACCTGACAACACATTTTGAAGGAGTAGACCTTGAGTCTGAATCGCAGTGAAAAAGAAGCAGTTGTCGCCGAAGTGGCGGGACTTGCTGCACAAGCGCAGACGCTGGTGATGGCGGAATACCGCGGCATCACGGTCGCTGACATGATCAAGTTTCGCGCCAATGCGCGCAGCCATGGCGTTTCCCTGAGTGTGTTGAAAAACACCTTGGCCCGCCGTGCTGTCGCTGGTACGTCATTTGAAGGTGTCGCAGACCAGATGACCGGACCGCTGATCTATGGGTTTTCTGTGGATGCAGTGGCTGCCGCGAAAGTGGTTGCCGATTTCGCCAAGACCAACGACAAGTTGGTGATTCGCGGAGGTGCATTTGCCGGAAAAACTTTGGATGTCAACGGCGTCAAACAACTGGCCAATATTCCTTCCAAGGAAGTCTTGCTAGCGCAATTGTGTGGCTTGCTCATGTCGCCCATGTCTCGTACCGCGGTGGTGCTTGGCGCCTTGGCGGCGAAAAAAGGCGAAGCGGTTGCAGCCTAAAAGGCTGTTAACCCATTCAAAAAAATCTGCCGCCCAAGTGGTGGCCCTGAAAAGTTAAGGAAACATTTATGTCATTCGATAAAGACGCATTTTTGACCGCTTTGGACAGCATGACGGTCATGGAACTCAACGAATTGGTCAAAGCCATCGAAGAGAAATTTGGTGTCAGTGCTGCAGCCATGGCGGCCCCTGCTGCTGCGGGTGGTGGCGCTGGTGCAGCTGCTGCTGAAGAGCAAACCGAGTTCAACGTGATGTTGCTCGAAGCTGGCGCAAACAAAGTTTCCGTCATCAAGGCTGTGCGCGAAATCACCGGTCTCGGCTTGAAAGAAGCCAAAGACTTGGTTGACGGCGCACCTAAAGCTGTCAAAGAAGGCGCGTCCAAAGCTGATGCTGAAACAGCCAAGAAGAAATTGGAAGAAGCTGGCGCCAAGGTCGAACTCAAATAAACCTAGCGTTAACAAAGGCTGGCTACTCCTAACGGGGTGCCGGCCTTTTGTGCTCTCAGAGCACACCCCAGAGAGGCCGCAATCGCTTTTCTGGAGTGTCTTCTGATCTGACTGCAGAAGAACCTTGGTTCGGGTTGTGTGCAATGCGCGACCGTCCGCCAACGCTGGTAGTGGCCAGCGGACCAAGCCAACGCGCAGGTGAAAACTGCCTGCGTGTGAACAGTCGCCGAGAGAAATCAGTCCGGAGAATTTATGGCCTACACATTTACCGAACGCAAGCGTATTCGCAAGAGTTTTGGCAGCCGCGACAGCGTGCTAGAAGTCCCTTACCTGCTACAAATGCAAAAAGATGCCTACACCGCATTTTTGCAAGCAGACACCCCACCCAAGAAGCGCACATCCGAAGGCTTGCAAGCAGCATTCGAAGCGGCTTTCCCCATCGTCTCGCACAATGGTTTTGTCGAGATGAAGTACCTTGAGTACAACTTGGCCCGCCCCGCATTTGATGTGCGTGAATGCCAAACACGAGGACTGACTTTTTCCTCGGCTGTTCGTGCGCGAGTTCAGTTGATTATTTATGACCGTGACTCTTCCACACCCCAATCCAAAGTGGTCAAGGAAGTCAAGGAGCAAGAGGTCTATATGGGCGAAGTGCCTTTGATGACCGACAAAGGCTCTTTCATTATCAACGGCACAGAGCGCGTGATCGTGTCTCAGTTGCATCGCTCGCCCGGCGTGTTTTTCGAGCACGACAAGGGGAAAACTCACAGTTCGGGCAAATTGCTGTTCAGTGCGCGCATCATCCCTTACCGTGGCTCATGGCTGGACTATGAGTTCGACCCCAAAGATATTTTGTATTTCCGCGTCGATCGCCGTCGCAAAATGCCCGTCACCATTTTGCTCAAAGCCATTGGTTTGACGCCTGAAGCCATTTTGGCCAACTTCTTCGTCAATGACACTTTCAAAATGATGGACAGTGGCGCACAAATGGCTTTTGTCGCCGAGCGCTTGCGCGGTGAAGTCGCGCGCTTTGACATCACCGATAAATCCGGCAATGTGGTTGTCGCCAAAGACAAACGCATCACTGCGCGCCATACCCGCGAAATGGAAACAACTGGCACCACCCATGTGTCAGTCCCCGAAGATTTCCTGATCGGTCGCGTGGTCGCACGCAACATCGTCGAAGAAGAGACCGGCGAAATCATTGCCAAGGCCAATGAAGAACTGACTGAAGCGCTGTTGAAAAAATTGCGCTCAAGCGGCGTTCAAGACTTAGAGTGCATCTACACCAATGAACTCGATCAAGGCTCCTATATCTCACAAACCCTGCGCATAGATGAGACTGCCGACGAATTTGCCGCGCGTGTCGCCATCTACCGCATGATGCGCCCTGGCGAGCCACCCACCGAAGATGCAGTGCAAGCCTTGTTTCAGCGTTTGTTCTACAACCCTGACACCTACGACTTGTCACGTGTCGGTCGCATGAAGTTCAATGCGCGTGTGGGTCGTGAAGACTCAACCGGCCCCATGGTTCTCAATAACGAAGACATCTTGGCGGTGGTCAAAATCTTGGTTGACTTGCGCAATGGCCGCGGTGAGGTCGATGACATTGATCACTTGGGTAACCGCCGTGTGCGTTGTGTGGGTGAGTTGGCTGAGAACCAATACCGCACCGGTTTGGCGCGTATTGAAAAGGCGGTGAAAGAGCGTTTGGGTCAAGCCGAGCAAGAGCCTTTGATGCCGCATGACCTGATCAACTCCAAGCCTATTTCTGCAGCGCTCAAAGAGTTTTTTGGCGCGTCGCAGTTGTCGCAGTTCATGGACCAAACCAACCCCTTGTCTGAGATCACGCACAAGCGTCGTGTCTCGGCCCTTGGCCCGGGCGGTTTGACGCGTGAGCGTGCAGGCTTTGAAGTGCGGGATGTGCACGTGACCCACTATGGCCGTGTCTGTCCTATCGAAACACCTGAAGGCCCCAACATTGGTTTGATCAACTCGCTGTCTTTGTATGCGCGCTTGAACGAATACGGTTTCATTGAAACACCTTACCGCCAAGTGATTGACGGCCAAGTGACCATGGAAATTGATTACCTGTCAGCCATAGAAGAAGCCAAATATGTGATTGCCCAGGCCAACGCCTTGTTGGACAAAGAAGACCGGTTGATTGGTGACTTGGTGTCTGCCCGTGAAAAGGGCGAATCGATTTTGTGTGGCAAAGAGCGCGTTCAGTACATGGACGTGTCGCCCGCGCAGATCGTGTCGGTGGCCGCTTCCTTGGTGCCCTTCTTGGAGCATGATGACGCCAACCGCGCTTTGATGGGCGCCAATATGCAGCGCCAAGCCGTGCCTGTGTTGCGACCAGAGAAAGCATTTGTGGGAACCGGTATTGAGCGGGTTGCGGCGATCGACTCTGGCACCGTGGTCACTGCCTTGCGTGGTGGCGTGGTCGATTATGTTGACGCCACCCGCATCGTTGTGCGTGTGAACGATGCAGAAACCCAAGCGGGTGAAGTGGGTGTGGACATTTACAACCTCATCAAATACCAGCGTTCAAACCAAAATACCAACATCCACCAACGCCCCATCGTCAAGCGCGGCGACAAACTCGCCAAAGGTGATGTGGTGGCCGATGGTGCATCAACCGACCTGGGCGAATTGGCCTTGGGTCAAAACATGTTGGTGGCCTTCATGCCTTGGAACGGCTACAACTTCGAAGACTCCATCCTCATCTCTGAGCGTGTGGTGGCTGAAGACCGTTACACCTCCATCCACATCGAAGAACTCGTGGTGATGGCGCGCGACACCAAATTGGGCGCAGAAGAAATCACCCGCGACATCCCCAATTTGGCTGAGCAACAAATCAACCGATTGGACGAGTCGGGCATTATTTTTGTGGGTGCTGAAGTTCAACCCGGCGATGTCTTGGTGGGCAAGGTCACCCCCAAGGGCGAAACCACTTTGACGCCAGAAGAAAAATTGCTGCGCGCCATCTTTGGTGAAAAAGCCTCGGACGTGAAAGACACTTCTTTGCGCGTAGACCAAGGCTCACAAGGCACGGTCATCGATGTGCAGGTGTTCACCCGCGAAGGCATTGTGCGTGACAAACGCGCTCAGCAAATTATTGACGATGAATTGAAGCGCTTTCGTTTGGACTTGAATGACCAACTGCGCATTGTGGAAGCGGATGCGTTTGACCGGATTGGCAAACTGCTCAACGGCAAAACCGCCAATGGCGGCCCCAACAAACTGCCCAAAGGCAGCAAGATCGACACAGCCTATTTGGACAGCGTGGAGAAGTTCCATTGGTTCGACATCCGTCCTGCTGATGAAGACACGGCCTCACAGCTTGAAAGCATTAAAAACGCTTTAACCCAAACCCGACACAGCTTCGATTTGGCTTTTGAAGAAAAGCGCAAAAAACTTACCCAAGGCGACGAGTTGCCGGCCGGTGTGTTGAAGATGGTCAAGGTCTACTTGGCGGTCAAGCGTCGCTTGCAACCTGGTGACAAGATGGCTGGTCGCCATGGCAACAAAGGCGTGGTCTCCAAAATTGTGCCCGTCGAAGACATGCCTTATATGGCCGACGGCACACCCGTTGACATCGTGCTCAATCCTTTGGGCGTGCCTTCACGCATGAATGTGGGACAGGTTTTGGAAGTGCACTTGGGCTGGGCTGCCAAGGGTATTGGTTACCAACTGGGCCACATGATGCAAGAAGAAGCCAAGACAGCCGAGATCCGCACTTTCTTAGAGACCTTGTACAACAGTACAGGTCACAAGGAAGAGTTGAGCAAGCTGGCCGACAAAGAAATCAAGGAAATGGCTCTCAACCTCTCCACAGGTGTGCCTTTTGCAACACCGGTGTTCGATGGCGCTTCAGAAGAAGACATTCGCACCATGTTGAAACTGGCTTACCCTGAAGAGGTGGTGAAGGCCAAGGGCTTGACGCCCGCGCGTACCCAAGCAAATTTGTTTGACGGCCGCACCGGCGACGCTTTTGAGCGCCCCACCACCGTAGGCTATATGCATGTGCTGAAACTTCACCATTTGGTGGACGACAAAATGCACGCACGCTCCACCGGCCCTTACAGCTTGGTCACACAACAACCGCTGGGCGGCAAGGCCCAGTTTGGTGGTCAACGCTTTGGCGAGATGGAGGTATGGGCTTTGGAAGCCTATGGTGCCTCTTACACCCTGCAAGAAATGCTCACCGTCAAATCTGATGACGTGCAAGGTCGAACCAAGGTTTACGAAAGCATCGTCAAAGGCGAACACGCTATCGAAGCGGGCATGCCCGAATCGTTCAATGTGTTGGTCAAAGAAATTCGTTCATTGGGCATAGATATAGAGTTGGAGCGTTCATGAAATCATTACTCGACCTCTTTAAGCAGTTCACACCAGATGAGCATTTCGATGCCATCAAAATTGGACTGGCTTCTCCGGAAAAAATCCGTTCATGGTCTTTTGGCGAAGTCAAAAAACCAGAGACCATCAACTACCGCACCTTCAAACCCGAGCGCGATGGTTTGTTTTGCGCCAAAATTTTTGGCCCTATCAAAGACTATGAATGTTTGTGCGGCAAATACAAGCGCCTCAAGCACCGTGGTGTGATTTGCGAAAAGTGCGGCGTTGAAGTTACCCAAACCAAGGTCCGTCGTGACCGTATGGGCCACATCGATTTGGCCGCCCCTTGCGCCCATATTTGGTTCCTCAAATCATTGCCCAGCCGTTTGGGTTTGGTGTTGGACATGACTTTGCGCGACATCGAACGCGTGTTGTATTTCGAAGCTTATGTGGTGACCGATCCCGGCATGACGGCGCTGAAAAAATACGCCATCATGACCGAGGACGACTATGAAGCCAAGCGCGTCGAGTTGGGCGACGAGTTCCAAGCCAAGATGGGTGCAGAAGGCATACGCGACTTGCTCGAGACCATGGAAATTGACATGGAAATCGAAAAGTTACGCAATGACTTAACTGGCTCCGAGGTCAAGATCAAGAAAAACGCCAAGCGTTTGAAAGTCCTTGAGGCGTTCAAAAAATCGGGTATCAAGCCCGAGTGGATGGTGTTGTCGGTGCTGCCTGTGTTGCCACCCGATTTGCGCCCCTTGGTGCCCTTGGATGGTGGGCGTTTTGCCACCTCCGACTTGAACGATTTGTACCGCCGCGTCATCAACCGCAACAGCCGCTTGCGTCGTTTGCTCGAACTCAATGCGCCTGAAATCATTGCGCGCAACGAAAAGCGCATGCTGCAAGAAGCGGTGGACAGTTTGCTGGATAACGGTCGTCGCGGCAAAGCCATGACTGGCGCCAACAAACGTGCCTTGAAGTCTTTGGCCGACATGATCAAAGGTAAATCGGGACGCTTCCGTCAAAACTTGCTGGGCAAGCGCGTCGATTATTCTGGACGTTCTGTCATCACAGTGGGCCCCACACTCAAATTGCATCAGTGCGGCTTGCCTAAATTGATGGCGCTTGAACTCTTCAAGCCTTTCATCTTCAGCAAACTGGAGTTGATGGGTATTGCCACCACCATCAAAGCGGCCAAGAAGGAAGTTGAAGCCGGCACCCCCGTGGTGTGGGACATCTTGGAAGAGGTCATCAAAGAGCATCCCGTGTTGCTCAACCGTGCGCCCACTTTGCACCGCTTGGGCATTCAGGCTTTTGAGCCTATCTTGATTGAAGGCAAAGCCATTCAATTGCACCCTCTGGTGTGTTCTGCTTTCAATGCCGACTTCGACGGCGACCAAATGGCGGTGCACATTCCTTTGTCGGTGGAAGCGCAAATGGAAGCCCGCACATTGATGCTGGCCTCCAACAACGTGCTCTTCCCCGCCAACGGCGAACCGTCCATCGTGCCTTCACAAGACGTGGTTCTGGGCTTGTACTACACCACCCGTGAACGTATCAACGGCAAAGGTGAAGGCTTGGTGTTTGCTGACATTGGCGAGGTGCAGCGGGCACTCGACGCCGATGTGGTGGAACTCACCGCCAAAGTCACGGTGCGCATGACCGAGTGGGCCAAGGACAAAGAAACCGGCGAATTCACCAGCAGTGCCTCGTTGGTAGAAACCACCGTGGGACGTGCGGTGTTGTCGGAAATTTTGCCCAAGGGTTTGCCTTTCAGCCATTTGAACAAGGCCTTGAAGAAGAAAGAAATTTCCAAACTCATCAACACCTCATTTCGCAAATGCGGCTTGAAGGAAACCGTGGTGTTTGCCGACAAGTTGTTGCAAAACGGCTTTCGCTTGGCCACCCGTGCAGGCATCTCGATTTGCATCGACGATATGTTGGTGCCATTTGAGAAGCACGCCATCATTGAAAGCGCAGAAAAAGAAGTCAAAGACATCGAGCAGCAATATGTCTCCGGTTTGGTGACCTCTGGCGAGCGCTACAACAAGGTGGTCGACATTTGGGGCAAAGCCGGTGACGCCGTCTCCAAAGTGATGATGGATCAGTTGCGCAAAGAAAAAACCATTGACCGCCATGGCAATGAAGTTGAGCAAGAGTCGTTCAATTCCATTTACATGATGGCCGACTCTGGTGCGCGCGGTTCTGCGGCTCAAATTCGCCAGTTGGCGGGTATGCGCGGTTTGATGGCCAAGCCTGACGGCTCCATCATCGAGACCCCCATCACGGCCAATTTCCGTGAAGGTCTGAATGTGTTGCAGTACTTCATCTCCACCCACGGTGCGCGTAAAGGTCTGGCCGATACCGCGTTGAAAACAGCCAACTCGGGCTACTTGACCCGTCGTTTGTGCGATGTGGTGCAGGACTTGGTTGTCATCGAACAAGACTGCGGCACGCACAACGGCTCGGTCATGCGCGCCATCGTTGAAGGCGGTGAGGTGATTGAATCTTTGCGCGATCGTGTGCTGGGCCGCTCGGTTGCCGAAGATGTGGTGCATCCCGAAACGCGCCAAACCCTGGTACCAGCGGGTCACATGCTCGACGAAGACTTGATTGATGAAATTGAGCTCTTGGGCGTGGATGAAATCAAAGTCCGCACGGCGCTGACCTGCGAGACCCGCTTTGGCTTGTGCGCCAGTTGCTACGGCCGCGATTTGGGCCGGGGTGGTTTGATCAACATCGGTGAGGCGGTGGGCATCATCGCCGCGCAGTCCATCGGCGAACCTGGCACACAGCTGACCATGCGTACTTTCCACATTGGTGGTGCTGCTTCGCGGGCGGCAGTGGCCTCCAGCGTGGACGCCAAATCCAATGGCGTGATCGGTTTCAACGCCACCATGCGTTATGTGACCAACAGTAAAAAAGAGTTGGTGGTCATTTCTCGCTCAGGCGAAATCGTGATTCATGACGAACAAGGTCGCGAACGCGAACGTCACAAAGTACCTTACGGTGCGATTTTGGCGATCAAGCCCGACCAAGCCATCAAAGCCGGCACTATTCTGGCTAACTGGGACCCACTCACACGCCCTGTGATCACCGAGTTCGCTGGTAAAACCCAATTTGAAAATGTCGAAGAAGGTTTGACGGTTGCCAAGCAATTGGACGAAGTCACTGGTTTGTCAACCTTGGTGGTGATTGACCCCAAACGCCGTGGTTCCACCAAAGTGGTCAGACCGCAGGTGAAGTTGCTCGACGCCTCTGGCAAAGAAGTCAAGATCCCTGGCACCGATCACTCGGTGACGATTGGCTTCCAAGTCGGTGCGCTGATTCAAGTGCGTGACGGTCAAGAGGTGGGCCCAGGCGAGGTGCTGGCACGTATTCCTGTGGAAGGTCAAAAGACCCGCGACATCACCGGTGGTTTGCCGCGTGTGGCCGAACTGTTTGAAGCACGTACGCCCAAAGACAAGGGTATCTTGGCTGAGATGACCGGCACCGTGTCGTTTGGTAAAGAGACCAAAGGCAAGATCCGTTTGCAGATCACCGATCCCGAAGGCACGGTGTGGGAAGAACTCATTCCCAAAGAGAAAAACATCGTGGTGCATGAAGGCCAAGTGGTCAACAAGGGCGAGAGTATTGTGGACGGCCCCGCCGACCCACAAGACATCTTGCGTTTGTTGGGCATCGAAGAGTTGGCTCGCTACATTGTTGATGAGGTGCAGGATGTTTACCGCTTACAAGGCGTGAAGATCAACGACAAGCACATCGAGGTTATCGTGCGTCAGATGCTGCGCCGTGTGGTGGTCGACAACGTGGGTGGCTCTGGCTATATCTCTGGTGAGCAAGTTGAGCGTTCCGAGATCCTCAACACCAACGAGGCCTTGCAGCGCGATGGCAAGATCCCGGCCACGTTCACCAACCTGTTGTTGGGTATCACCAAAGCATCTTTGTCAACCGACTCCTTTATCTCTGCGGCTTCTTTCCAAGAAACCACCCGCGTGCTCACCGAGGCTGCCATCATGGGCAAGCGCGACGAGTTGCGAGGCTTGAAAGAAAACGTCATCGTCGGCCGTCTTATTCCTGCGGGCACAGGCATGGCCTACCACCGTGCACGCAAAGAAAAAGAACTGATGGACGAGGCCGAGCGCCGCCAAATTGCACAAACCGAGGCAGAAGAACTCGCCTTGGCGCAGCAAGAAGGCAGCAGCGAAGAGAGCCCAACGGAATAAGTAAAGGCCTGCGGGCCTTTATCTACCATGCTGAAATCTGGCTGGTTTTGGTTGCTACTCGCCCTTGCGGTCTTTTGGTCCTTGGGCGCGTACAACCGTTTGGTCCGTTTACGTTCTGCCGTTGGCCAGCAATTTGTATCCCTAGAGTCGGTGTTGCTGCAGTACCAAGAAGTGGTGCAACAAGCAGTGACATCGGCCTCTACCTCGCCTCAGTTATGGGGCAATTCATATTCTGCCGAATCAGATGTAGATCTTTGGACGCGCTTGCAAATCTGTGCGGGTTTGCTCACTGTGGCGATGGCACGTATGCAAACCCATCCCCTTGAACCTGACAGTTCGCAGTCCTTGCAAGATGCGGCTGCGGCGCTCCATCAAGCCTGGGCCAGTTTGATCCACCCCGACGCTTTTTATGTGAATGTGCCCGAGGCATTGCAGCAGCGCTGGTGGGGTCTGGATTTATTGGTGCAGCCCGAGGTGCAACGTTTTAATGCTTGCATCAACGAGTACAACCAGGCCATCGGGCAGTACCCAGCAGCCTTGCTGGCAAAACTGTTTCAATTCCATCCTGCACGGCCACTGGCATGATGCAAGCCCAGGGTGCGGTTGCGCTTGCACCTTTGGCGCCTCCTTTGTGGCGTCAGCTACAGGCCTGCGCAGCGGCTTTGCAATCCGTTTTAGACGGACGTAACCACAGCCAAGCCTTATCCCAAGTGGCCACGCCTTTGCGACCCGCCGCTCAAGCCTTGTTGTTCGCGGTTTTGCGGCATTGGGGCGCCACCCAAGGCATACGCGACTTGTTAATCAAACGCGCGCCCTCGCCACCCGTTGATGCATTGCTGTGTACAGGCTTGGGTTTGTTGCTGATGGGCAAGGAGGCGATGTACCCAGCCCATACCTTGGTCAGTCAGTTGGTAGAAGCCGCCAAGCACCACCCACAAACCCGCGCCCAATCGGCATTTATCAATGCTTGTGTGCGAAGATTTTTACGCGAAGAAAATGCTTTGCGCGCGCAAGCTTTTCAAAGTCCAACCGTCCAATGGAATTTCCCCGCGTGGTGGATCAAGCGCGTGCAAAACGACTACCCCGCGCATTGGCAAACCATTTTGCGGGCCAGCCAACAAGCCGCGCCTATGACCCTCAGGGTCAATCGTCAAAAAATTTCCCGCGAGGCTTTGCAGCAACTTTGGCATTCACAAGGCGTGTTGTCTGATGCCGTAGGTGCAGATGGTTTGGTTTTGCGTCAAGCCAAAGCGGTTCAAGCCGTCCATGGTTTTGCACAAGGTCTGTGTTCGGTGCAAGATGCTGCCGCGCAACTTGCCGCACCTTTGTTGCTGCAAGGTTTGCAAGCAACTGAGGGGGTGCGATTGCAAGTTCTTGACGCATGCGCGGCTCCTGGAGGCAAGACCGCGCATTTGCTGGAATATGCAGATGCACAAGTGTGGGCGGTGGATATCGATGACCAGCGCTGCGAGCGTATCCGCGAGAACTTGCAACGCTTAGGGCTGCAAGCCACGGTGGTGTGCGCCGATGTGGCTGATACCAAAGCGTGGTGGTCAGGCCAGTTGTTTGATGCGATTTTGTTGGATGCACCCTGTACCGCCTCCGGCATCGTCAGACGCCACCCCGATATACCATTGCTCAGGCGAGCAAGCGATCTGACAGCATTGGTTCAAACCCAGCGCCAATTGCTACTGGCCTTATGGCCACTGTTGAAACCCGGAGGAAGATTGTTGTATTGCACTTGCTCGGTTTTTCGCGATGAGGGACAAGGGCAAATCGATTCGTTTCTTGTACGCAACACTCAGGCGGCATTACTTCCATCCCCCGGTCATTTAATTCCTGGGGTGGCGGCAAACCTTGCGGGCCTCTTGGACAATGCAGCAGATAGTCACGATGGATTTTTTTATGCCTTGCTTGAGAAGCGCTATGCCGATGTCTGACGCTTGGATACTGTGCAAAACTTGGACGCGGTTGCTGTTGCGTGGGCTGGTGCTTAATTGTTTGATAAGTGTGGGCGTGTCCTATGCGGACAACGCGGTCTCGGTTGAAGATTTTCAGTTGCAGCGCAGCGATGAAGGCATCTACCTGAGTGCGCGTTTGAACTTTGACATGCCCCCCAGTTTGGAAGACGCTTTGAGCCGCGGCATGCCGCTGGGCTTTGTGATGCAAGCCGATGTGATGCGAGAGCGTTGGTACTGGGCAGATAAATTGGTGAATCGAACCGAGCGCTACATCCGACTCAGTTACCAACCCCTGTCCAAGCGTTGGCGCATCTATGTATCTGCCCAGCCGATTCAGTCGACGGGGCTTGGCGTGAGTTTGGGGCAAAGTTACGACAGCTTGGCCGAAGCTTTGCAAGGCATCCAAAGAATTTCCCGCTGGCGAATCGCAGATCTGTCGGCGATCGACAGCTCCGCCAAGCAGCGAATGGATTTTCGTTTTCGACTTGACTTGAGTCAATTGCCACAGCCTTTGCAGTTTGGCGCATTAGGCGGTGCTGGTTGGGGCTTAGATTATGTTCAGAGCTTGAAGTTGCAGGAAGACAGCTTCAAATGAAACCATCCTTTGCGCTGGCTGTCTGGCGGCATCAAGGATGGTTGTGGGTGGTGGGTTTGACCATTTTGGTGTCCATGGCGCTGGTATTGCTCTTCTTACTCACCCAAGCGACCCAGCAGTGGGAAGCCTACGAACAAAATTACGGTCTGTTGTTCGGCTTGAACATGGTTTTTGCCGCTGTACTGCTGGCCGTCATTGCCTGGTTGGGTGTGCGCTTGCTCGGGCGACTGAAGCAAGGAAAATTTGGCAGTCGACTGCTGGTGAAGTTGGCCAGTATTTTTGCCTTGGTAGGTATTTTGCCGGGCATATTGATTTACGCGGTGTCTTACCAGTTTGTTACCCGCTCCATAGAGGTGTGGTTTGACACCAAGGTCGAAGTGGCCTTGGATGCCGGTTTGAATCTCAGTCGATCAACCTTGGAGAGCTTGTCCAACGAGTTGGCTGTCAGTGTGCGCAATGCCAGCCAAGACGTCTCTGCTGCACCCAGCAGTGCCGTACCTGTGGTGCTAGCAACCATTCGCGACAAACTCGATGCCAGCGAAGTCACGCTTTGGCTCAACAACAGCGTGGCCGTGGCCAGCGTGACTGAAGAGCGTTATCAACTCCAACCCGAACGACCCAGTGCCGCCGAATGGCGCCAGGTGCGCAGCCAAGGCATCAGCTGGCGCAGCGAAGGCTTGGATGACAACTTAGGCGGGGCCGCCATCCAACCACGCATAACCGTGCTGGTTCGAATGGGCGGAAGCGGTTTTCAGCTAGACGGGCAAGGCCGTGTGCTGCAAGTAGTGAAGAAATTGCCACCCGCGCTGGTGGCCAATGCCTTGGCCGTACTCGACGCCAATCGACAGTACCAAGAACGTGCTTTGGCGCGCGATGGTTTGAAGCGCATGTATATCGGCACATTGACCTTGAGTTTATTTTTAGCGGTATTTGGTGCCGTTTTATTAGCGGTCTTGTTGGGTAACCAGTTGGCGCGACCTTTGTTGCTTTTGGCTGAAGGTGTCAGAGACGTGGCCGCCGGTGACTTGCGGCCGCGAGCTGTTTTGCAAGGCAAAGATGAGCTCGATGGCTTGACCCGTTCGTTTGCCCAGATGACAGAACAACTCGCCCAAGCAAGACTCTCGGTTGAGTCGAGCATGGCGCAAGTTAACTTGGCCCGCAGTCACTTGCAAACCATGCTCGACAACCTCACAGCAGGCGTGGTGTTGCTAGACACACAAGGACATATTTTGTCCATCAACCCAGGGGCGACAAGGATTTTGCAACTGCCCTTGGCGGTTCATTTGGGTAAAGAGCTGCAAGTTGTCGAAGGCTTACAGGTGTTTGGTCGGCAGGTGATGGAGCAATTCCATGATTTCGTGAATGAGCAACAGCAGCGCTCTTTAGACCATTGGCAGCAGTCATTTGAAATTGACACCAAAACACAGCAAGCATTCATTGAGTTTGGACCGGATCGTCAACAACACACCACCTTGGTTGCACGGGGCGCGGTCTTGCCGCAAGGCGAGTGGTTGCTGGTGTTCGATGACATCACCGAAATCGTCTCAGCCCAACGCTCACAGGCTTGGTCCGAGGTGGCCAAGCGCTTGGCGCATGAGATTAAAAACCCGCTCACACCGATTCAACTCTCGGCTGAGCGTCTGGAGATGAAGCTGGCCGATAAATTGGTCGACACAGATAAAACACTGCTGCATAAATCCGTTAAAACCATTGTCGACCAAGTCGATGCCTTGCAAAGGCTGGTCAACGAGTTTCGCGATTTCGGTCGTTTGCCTCAGGCACGGCTGGATGCTTTGGATTTGAACCATTTGCTGCAGGAGATGATGCCTTTGTATGACAACGAGAATGCCTTGGTTCATGTCAGTTGGCATTTGGCCGAAAATTTGCCCATGGTCTTGGGAGACGCGTCTCAGCTGCGTCAGGTGGTACACAACTTGATTCAAAATGCACAAGACGCCAGTGCGCAAAGTCTTCACCCCATGGTTCAAGTGTGGACCGAGCAGTTGTCTTCCAGTCAAAAAGTACGCCTGCGAATCATCGACAACGGCAGTGGCTTTAGCGAGGCGGTCTTGCAACGTGCGTTTGAGCCCTATGTCACCACCAAAACAGGTGGCACGGGCTTGGGTTTGGCGGTGGTGAAGAAAATTGCGGATGAACACCAAGCCCGCATCGAGATAAAAAATCGGATTGAGGGCGACCAAAACATCGGGGCGCAAGTGTCGTTATCATTTCGCTTGGCTACACCCTCTACCTAACCTGACCTGACAAGCAATATGGCAACAATTTTGGTGGTTGATGACGAACTCGGCATACGCGATTTACTTTTCGAAATCTTGAATGATGAAGGCCATCAAGTGGAGTTGGCTGAAAACGCGGCGCAAGCCCGCACAGCCCGCGCAAGTGCCCGCCCCGATTTGGTGTTGCTCGATATTTGGATGCCAGACACCGACGGTGTGACCTTGCTCAAAGAATGGGCCGCCACGGGCATGCTCAATATGCCGGTGATCATGATGAGCGGCCACGCCACCATTGATACCGCGGTACAAGCCACTCGCATTGGGGCATTGGCGTTTTTAGAAAAACCCATCACCATGCAAAAACTGCTCAAAGCAGTCGATCAGGGTTTGGCGCGAAAACCGGCCATCCCCGAGCGGCCCATCTTGGGCGTCATACCAGCGCCGGTTGCTCCCTCGCTGGTGCATTCGTCCAACATGGTGCAAGCGCAAGCAGCGGCATCGCGTTTGCTCGCGTCGGTACAAAACTTCGATTTATCCCATCCGCTGCGCGAAGCCAGAGACGCGTTTGAAAAAGCCTATTTCGAATTTCATTTGGCCCAAGAGGGGGGCTCTATGACACGGGTAGCCGAAAAGACAGGGCTGGAAAGAACCCATTTGTACCGAAAGCTCAAACAGTTGGGTGTCGATTTGTCCAGAAGCAAGCGTGGGGGCGGTGCTTAAGACGGGTCTGTAGACTTGGTTTGGGATAAACGCTCTAGTTTTTTGTACAGCCCTAAGCGGCGAATGAGCCGCGAGAATAAATACGCACCCACAACGGCACCTAGCAAGTCGCCGACAACCATGATGGGCAGTTGCGTGACAGTCAATAGCTGATCGGGTTGTTGCAAGGCCCAACTTAAGTGATGAACAACCGCGTTGAGCAAGGCACAGAGCAGGCACAGTTCTATCAAATCTCTTAAACGGTTGAGAACCAAGTCACGCTGTTTAAGCAATTTAAAAAGACCCAAGGCCAAGACCGGACTCAAAGCAGAACAGACCACATTCAGCAGCACTTGGCTCAGACTTCCTTCCAACATGCCCATCAAGGGCAAACCGCCCAAGAAAATAGTGATAAATCCCCACCAAGGGCCTAACACCAGCACATAAATCAGCCGTAAAAAAGCCGGCAGGTAAATCCAACTGATGTTGGGGGAAACGCTAAAAAACTGAAATAACCAAGCATTGGCAAGGTGCGTGAGGCTAAAGAGCGCCGCACAAACAATAACCCACAACACCTTTTCTTGGTAAAAACCTAAACGCACAAAAATTACTCATATATAAAATTGATTTATATTTTTACATATTTCTTCGGTATTGCCCACCCACCTCAAACAAAGCTTTGGTAATTTGTCCCAAAGAGCAGTGGCGCACGGCGACCATTAGCACCTCAAACACATTGGCGTTGTCCAGCACGGCTTGCTGCAAGCGGGCCAGTTGCGCCTGGGCTTGTTCGGCGTGCAGCAAGTGAAAAGCGTGCAAACGCTTTAATTGACTTTGCTTTTCTTCTTCGGTGGAGCGGGCCAGTTCTATGCTTGCTGGCACTTCGTTGGCATGCGGCGACTTGAAGGTGTTCACACCAATGATGGGTAACTCGCCGGTGTGTTTGAGCATTTCATAGTGCATAGATTCATCTTGAATCTTGCCGCGCTGGTAACCGGTTTCCATCGCTCCCAAAACGCCACCGCGCTCGGCGATCGCCACAAACTCGGACAGCACCGCCTCTTCCACCAGTTGGGTGAGCTCTTCGATGATGAAAGCGCCTTGGCCTGGGTTCTCGTTTTTCGCCAAGCCCCACTCGCGGTTGATGATGAGTTGTATCGCCATGGCGCGGCGCACGCTGTCTTCAGTGGGCGTGGTGATGGCTTCGTCAAACGCGTTGGTATGCAGTGAGTTGCAGTTGTCGTAAATCGCGATCAGCGCTTGCAACGTGGTGCGTATGTCGTTGAACTGAATTTCCTGCGCGTGCAGCGAGCGGCCAGAGGTTTGGATGTGGTATTTGAGTTTTTGGCTGCGCTCGTTGGCACCGTATTTTTCTTTCAGAGTGACAGCCCAAATGCGGCGTGCCACGCGCCCCATGACGGTGTACTCGGGGTCCATGCCGTTGCTGAAAAAGAAACTCAGGTTGGGCGCGAAGTCATCGATGTGCATGCCACGCGCCAAGTAGGCCTCCACAAATGTGAAGCCGTTGGACAAGGTGAACGCCAATTGAGAAATGGGGTTGGCACCCGCTTCGGCGATGTGGTAACCGCTGATGGATACGCTGTAGAAATTACGTACTTGGTGCTCGACAAAATATTGGGCAATGTCGCCCATCACCTTCAATGAAAATTCGGTGCTGAACAAACAGGTGTTTTGGCCTTGGTCTTCTTTCAAGATATCGGCTTGCACCGTGCCGCGCACATTTTGCATGACCCAAACACGAATATCGGCTATCTCGGCAGCGCTGGGTTCACGCCCTTTGTCGGCTTTGAATTTGTCTAGGTTTTGGTCGATGGCGGTGTTCATGAACATCGCCAAAATTGTTGGCGCAGGGCCATTGATGGTCATGGACACGCTGGTAGACGGCGAGCAAAGGTCAAAGCCGTCGTACAGCGCCTTCATGTCGTCCAAGGTGGCGATGCTGGCCCCCGAGTTGCCTACCTTGCCGTAAATATCGGGGCGCAAGTCGGGGTCGTTGCCATACAGCGTGACCGAGTCGAAAGCGGTAGACAAGCGTTTGGCTGGCATGCCGTCACTCAAGCGTTTGAAGCGGCGGTTGGTGCGAAACGCGTCACCTTCGCCCGCAAACATGCGGGTGGGGTCTTCACCTTCGCGCTTGAAGGCAAACGTGCCGGCGGTGTAGGGGTAGCGCCCTGGCACGTTGTCAAGCATCAGCCACTGCAACACATCACCATGGTCATGGTACTGGGGCAGGGCGACTTTGCGCACCGCTGTACCGCTGAGTGACTTGGTCACCAGCGCCGTGCGGATTTCTTTGTCGCGCACGGTCACCACCAGTTCATCGGCAGCGTAATCTTTTTGCAGTTGCGGCCAATCGGCGAGCAAGGCGCGGGCAGCCGGCAGCAAGCGGGCTTGGCGCTCGTCTGCCAAACCTTGGGCGGCCTCAGAGGCGCGGGGCTTGCCCGGTTTACCTTCGGCCAACATGGCTGAGGCGGCAAGCAGTTGTTGCACCTCACGGGCGAGTTGCGCTTGGGTCTGGGCGCGCTGTTTGTAGCCACGTACGGTGTCGCTGATTTCTGCCAAATAGCGGCTGCGCGCAGGTGGCACGATAGGGGTTTGGTGCGAGCTGTGGCGAACCTTCACCACAGGCAGGCGGCCTTGGCTGAGCTTCAATCCCAGCGCTTGCAAACGCAGCTTCATGGCTTGGTAAAGCGCGGTCACGCCGTCGTCGTTGAAGTGGGCTGCCATGGTGCCAAACACCGGCATCTGATCGGTGGGCGTGGTCCAAGCTTCTTTGTTGCGTTGCACCTGTTTGGCCACATCGCGCAGCGCGTCGGCGGCACCCTTGCGGTCAAACTTGTTGATGGCGACAAACTCGGCAAAGTCGAGCATGTCGATTTTTTCGAGTTGGCTGGCGGCGCCAAATTCGGGCGTCATGACATACATAGGCACATCCACATGCGGCACGATGGCTGCATCGCCTTGACCAATGCCGGAAGTTTCCACGATCACCACATCAAAGCCCGCGCACTTGGCCGCGGCAATCACGTCGGGCAAGGCCGCGCTGATTTCGCTGCCGAATTCACGCGTGGCCAAGCTGCGCATGAAGACCCGTTGGCCGCTCGGCTTGGGGTCAGAGCCCGAGTTTTGCTTCGCAAAATCGGGGTCTGACCCCAATTTATTCCAAGGCGAGATGGCGTTCATGCGGATGCGGTCACCCAAGAGCGCGCCGCCGCTTTTGCGCCTTGAGGGGTCGATGGAGATGACCGCGATGCGCAAGCTGTCGTCTTGGTCGAGGCGTATACGGCGAATAAGTTCGTCGGTGAGCGAGGATTTGCCGGCGCCACCGGTGCCGGTGATGCCCACCACCGGCACTTGCAAACCAGCGGCTTGGGAGCGCAGTTGATCAACCAAACCGGAAGGGGCTTGCCCGTTTTCTAAAGCGGTGATGAGTTGCGCCAAGGCGCGCCAATGGGCTTGTGTGTGGCCTTGGATGGCGTTCAATGCGCTGGGTGCGTAGACGTTCAAGTCTTGGTCGCAGCGCATGATCATCTCGCCAATCATGCCTTGCAGCCCCATACGTTGGCCGTCTTGCGGGCTGTAAATACGGGTCACGCCGTAAGCGTGCAGCTCATTGATTTCAGACGCCACGATGACGCCGCCGCCGCCGCCAAACACCTGAATATGCGCGCCGCCACGCTCGCGCAGCAAGTCGATCATGTATTTGAAGTA